>JBBQIG010000357.1:0-5970 GCA_038324715.1 Anaerolineae bacterium
CGTGGATTGGCTGTTTTTGCGCGTGCGATAGCCGAGCTTGAAGCGCGGGAGGATCGTCGTCGTAGCGCACAAACGCGTAGCCGATATGCGTCGTTGCTGGCACAAGTGGGGCAGCCGGATGCGGCATTGGCAGAATTTCAGACGGCGTTGGTACAGCAGGAAGCCCTGGGTGATGTGCGCGCCGTGGCAGTGACACAAGGAGCGCTGGCTGGTTTGCTGCGTCAGCAGGGTCAACCTGAAGCGGCGCATGAGCTTTATACCACTGCTTTGACAACGTTGGAACGTATTGGGGATGTGCATGAGGCGGCAACGGTGCGTAGTGCGTTGGCTTCTCTGGTAGTGCAGATGGGGCGACCGCGGGAAGCCTTAGCGCTTTATGAGGCGGCGTTGCGTGCGGTTGAGCAACTGGAAGATCTGCGAGGTCAGGCTGTGGTGACTCATGCGCTGGCGGCTTTGCAACGGCAAATGGGCGAACCGCAAGCCGCCTTGAGACATTACCGTCAGGCTCTTCGGGGTGCCGAGCGCATGGCGGATGTGCGCGGGGTGGCGATCGTTCAACATTCGCTGGCAGAATTGCTGGGGGAGTTGGGTCAACCGCAAGAGGCACTGGAACTTGAACAGACTGCTTTAGCGACCTTTGAACGGCTGGGCGACATGCGCGGCGCGGCGATTGCACGCGGCAACTTGGCCTTTTTGCATGTGCAGTGGGGCAATGAGGAGAGGGCTCTCCAACTCTATCAGAGTGCGCTGCGCGATTATGAGCATTTGGGTGAGCGGCGCGGGGTGGCGGTGACACAATCGGCAATGGCAACGCTCTTGGCGCGCCAGGGGGCCTATCAGGAGGCATTGGCTCTGGCAGAGGCTGCATTGCAGACGCACATTGCGCTCGGTGATCCACGCCAGATTGCACGGGTACAAGGCATCATGGCGGAGTTGTTGCGTCAAAATGGGGATTCGCAGAGCGCAGATCAAGCGCTGCGCGTTGGGCTGGATTTATATACGCGCCTGAATGACCGGCGCGGTATGGCGACAACGCAAGCGGCGCTGGCTGGCGTAACTGCGGAGCAAGGCGATCATGTGGGGGCGGAGCGTCTTTACCGTGCGGCGCTGGCAGCCGCCACTGCGGCGGATGATACACGTGGGGCAGCGGTGACACGTTTCAATTTGGCGCAATGGCTGCATGAGCAGGGGCGTCCTGCAGAGGCACTGACGTTGGGGTGGCAGGCTTATGGCCCGCTGCTTGAATTAGGCTATGAGCAAGATGCTGCTCATGCTCAAAATTTGTTGGTGGACTTGCGTAGTAGAATGGACGAAGTAGATTTTTGGAAAACGTGGCGAGCGATGAGCGACGTAAACCCGCCGATTTGGCTGTCGGCTACTTGAGCTGGCGCGAAGTATATAAACTGCTGACTTAAGCCGCCTATCACCCTAATTGCAGGTGGTTTCGTATACCGGGTACTAACAGAGCACTAATAGCGCATTCATAGTGCACTAAGAGTCTGTTGCAAAGATAGTGGCTTCCAGGATGTTTGATAAGATGAGGAATCGATAAGGAATTCACAAGGATGAAACAAAATCAACCTGTAGGGCCGTGGAACAAACGTACGGTGCGCATGGGCTGTTGGGCGCTGCTGCTGGCATTGCTGGTGCAAATGCTGCCTGTGCCTGTGGTGATGGCGCAAAGCGACGTTGAGGTAGCTGAAGAGGATACGACAATCCGCTTTGAGGATTATGCACTGGAGACGGTGGATTACTATTTGCCCAACGGGCTGCGGGTCATTTTAGCCCAAGATAGTTCGGCTCCAGTGGTGGCGGTCGATCTATGGTATCACGTCGGTGGGGCGAATGACCCTGAAGGGCGCTCTGGGTTTGCTCACCTCTTTGAGCATATGATGTTTGAAGGTTCCGAAAACATAGCCGACGGTGAATGGGATGCACTCCTGGAGCCTATTGGCGCGCAGAACAACGCCTATACCTCGAATGACAAGACTGCCTATTGGGAATTGGCTCCCGCCAACGAACTGCCGCGCATCTTGTGGATGGAAGCTGACCGTATGCGCTCGTTGCAGGTGACCGAGGAAGCCTATGAGAATCAGCGTGAGGTGGTTATTCAGGAATATAACCAACGTGTGGGCAATGCACCCTATGGCATCGCCAATGGGCGTTTGTTCACCCAGCCGATGGCGGGCTATCCGCCCTATGCACGACCCGTTATTGGTAGTGTCGAAGATTTGCTTTCGGCTCCCTTTGATGAGGTGAAAGCTTTCCATGACACCTATTACAAGCCCAACAATGCCACGCTGGTGGTGGTGGGCGATATTGATATTGAGCAGACACAGGCATTGATCCAGGCCTACTACGCGGATATCCCTGCGGGCGAGGAAGTTGTCCCCGTCTTAGACGAATATCCGCTGCCAGAAGAATTTCCTGTGCTGGGTGTGGATGAAGTCACTGGGTGTCTTGTGGGGAGCGAAGAGACGATTATTGATGACCAAGTGCGGATTCCGCGCTGGGCAATGAGTGTGGTTGGGCCGCCGCGTGGTGAAGCGGATTATTATGCCCTGAGCCTGCTGTCGGCCATTCTGTCCAGTGGGAATAGCAGCCGTCTGCAACGCAACATTGTGCAACAGGGGCTGGCTGCGTCAGCGTTTATGGGACTCAACGCGTATTTAGGTGCATCCGTCTTCTATGGCGCAATCTATCCGAATACGGGCGATACGCTGGAGGATATGATTCCCTTGATGCAAAATGAATTTGAAATGATACGCACCGAGGGCGTGAGCGAAGCAGAATTGGCGCGCGTCAAGCGCCAGGTGGTGGTTGGGTCGTTAACTTCCTACCGGCAATCCGCGCGGGACACTGCGGAATGGCTGCAAGATGCCACACTGACCTTTGGCAGTCCAGATACCATCATTGCCGAGTTGGAGGCGTATGAGGCTGTGACGGTTGATGATATTCAGCGGGTCGCACAGACCTACTTGTGTGAGCGTCCCATGAATTTTCAGCAGACCTTGCAGAGTGGCGAAGAGGTGTTGAGTACCGATGTGCAGGTGGAAGTCGCTGAACCAGTAACATCTACTCAGGAGAGTGAAGTGGAACCGTTGGTGCTGCCTGAAAGCGCCATTGACGCGCTGCCAGAGGGGACTGTGACTTCTGGCGAAGTTCCTGCCTCCTTGGGCGAAGTGAGTTTTGATTTCCCGCCCTTTATTACCTTTACGCTCGAAAATGGGCTAGAGGTAATATTTGTGGAGCAGCATGAAGTTCCCAAGGTGCAGTTACAGTTGGTTGTGGGAGGGTCGGAGAAGGCGGCTGCGCCAGATAAGCAGGGTGTAGCTGATTTGATGACCACTTTGCTTACCAAAGGTACCGTACAGAAGTCGGCAGCGACGATTGCCGAGACGATTGAGTCGGTGGGTGGCTCTATTTCGGCGCTGGCTGGATTGGAGTCCACGCAGATTTCGGCGGATGCACTAACAACGGATACTGAACTGGTCTTTGACTTGTTGAGCGAAGTAGCTCGTTATAGCGTCTTTCCCCAAGCTGAGTTTGATGTAGCTAAGACGCAGACACTTACCTTTTTAGAACTAGATGCAGTTGATCCGAATAGCATGGCGGATCGCCAGTTTAGCCGAGTTGCCTTTGGCGGTCATCCCTATAGCTATATTGTAACACCCGAGACGGTTAGCGAGTTAACTCGCAATGATATTCGCACCTTTCATCGTACCTTCTATCGGCCCAACAATGCCTTGCTTGTGATTGTTGGTGACTTGACCCCGGAGGAAGCTCGCGCACAAACTGAACGCGCTTTTGGTGCATGGAGAGCTGCCGAAGTACCAGAGCTTTTCGATTACCCAGAACGGGAACCTGCGGATACATCAGTGATTTACCTGGTCGACCGCCCCGAATCTGAGCAAGCGACAGTCCAAGTGGGCAATGTTGCCATTGATGCACGCAATCCAGATCGCTATGCGTTGGAGGTGGTAAATTCCGTGTTGGGAAGCGGTTCCTCCTCACGCCTCTTTCTCAACTTACGTGAAGATAAGGGCTATACCTATGGGATCTTTAGCCGCTTTGCTCGCCCCAACGATGAAGCCTCCTTCCGTGTGTTGGGGAGTTTTAACCAAGAGACAACGGGTGCGGCACTTGTGGAGATTCTGGCAGAACTAGAGCGGATTCGTAACGAGCCGATTCCTGAAGATGAACTCGAAGCGGGCAAGAGTAAGCTGATTGGCTCTTTTGCCCTGGCGATGGAAGATGCTGCTACCTTTGCCAGCCAGCTTGCGACGCGGAAGATCACCGGCGTGCCGATTGAAGAGTTGACTGATTACCTGCCGACGTTGGAAGCAGTGACTGCGGAGGAAGCACAAGAGGCGGCAGTGCAATACATCGATGCAGAAGATCCGATCATCATTGTGGTTGGCAATGCTGAGGTCCTCAAGCCACAGTTGGAGGAGATCATGCCCGTGCGCGTGGTGGACGGCGATGGCAATGTGATTGAGGAGTAATTTCTCGTTGCTATTGGGAGTTGCAAAGGGGTGGGCTATTTGGCCTGCCCCTTTTTCGTTCTGGGTAGATATGCTTTTCTCTTGTGCGGGTCTATCTCGATTATGATCAAAAGGAGGGGCGGCACTTGCCGCCCCTCCTTTATACTGCTCACTTGTGAGAAAAAATCTAACTTGCGGGCTGGTCTACTTAGTCAAAGAGAGCGCCTACACTTTCGCCGCTATGGACACGACGGATTGCTTCGGCTAGGAGTGGTGCGACGGAGAGAATGGTGAGTTTGGGGAACTTCTTTTCATCTGTCACATGGCATGTATTGGTGACAATAAGTTCCTGGAGTGATGCCGATTGCAGATTTGAGACAGCGGCACCACAGAGGATTGGATGTGTTGCCCCGGCAATTACTTGGTTTGCACCGGCTTCAAGTAGAGTTTGCACCGTTGTCACCATTGTGCTGCCTGTGGCGATTTCGTCCTCAAAGACTAGGCATGTACGCCCTTTTACCTCGCCCACGACAAAGCCTTGTTGCACATCCTGGTCACTCTTGCGACGTTTGTCGATGATTGCCATTGGCAAATGCAAGCGTTCGGCAATACGACCCACTCGTTTGGCTCCACCCGCGTCGGCGGCAACTACCACCGCCGAATCGAGTCCGTAATGTTCTTTTACGTATTCTGTAACAAGGGGAATCGCCGTCAAATGATCGACGGGTACGTTGAAAAAACCATGTACTTGCGGAGCGTGCAGATCCATGGTCATGACGCGATTGGCTCCAGCCGTGTGAAGCAGATCGGCGATCAATCGCCCTGTGATCGAGATGCGCGGGGCATCTTTTTTATCCGAGCGAGCGTAGGAGTAGTAGGGGATGACCGCAGTGATACGTCCAGCAGAGGCGCTACGCAACGCATCTATGGTGATCATCAACTCCATAATGTGTTCGCTTACGGGATGGGTGAAGGATTGTAGGACAAAGACGTCGCGCTCACGCACGTTTTCGAGAACCTGAACAAAGAGATTGTCATTGGCAAAGCGCACAATCTCTAGCAGACTCAGGGGTAAGTTTAGATGATGACAGATCTCCTGGGCAAGAGCCGGATTGGAATTACCAGCGAAGATCCTCAATTCATCTTTCATCACGGGAAGCTCCTTGCGTTGGGCGACGGGGGTGATTCAGATAGAAGTGGACCACAACGACCTGTGTTGTGGGATATGTAGCCGGAAGAGTGCCCCCATAATGTAGTGGGTTGCCTAGCCAGTAGCCAAATCTGCACACACGTAAATTCACTTAGAGGTATGCACCAATCCTGAGAATGAAATCCGCCGACTATTAAAACTAGTACACCGTAATCTAAGTTCTGATGGTTTTACTTGATCTTGATTCCAGAGAACTCAATACGGAAATTTCTATCATAATTTCAATTACAGTGTACTAGTACACCGTAATCTAAGTTCTGATGGTTTTACTTGATC
>JBBQIG010000358.1:0-5963 GCA_038324715.1 Anaerolineae bacterium
CTCCCCATGCTCTCCCCCACGATCTTTTTTAATTTGGTCACGGGCCTGATCTTCACCTTCCAATACTTTTTGCCACCTTTTATTTTGACAAAAGGTGGGCCGCTCTATTCCACCTATGTCTATAACTTGAATCTTTATGAAAAGGCTTTCCAGTGGCTGCAAATGGGGTTGGCAGCAGCAATGGCTTGGCTGCTCTTTGCCATCATTTTGGGGTTGACCTTGTTGGTCTTCCGCGGCTCCGATGCCTATGTTTACTATGAGGTAAAGCAATGAGCGCCACTATGCAAGAGCGTGCAGCGCAACCTGCACAACGCCATGCAAGGGCAACACATGCATGGCAGAAGACGTTGCGCTCTGTGCTGCTTTATTCTGTGCTAATCGCCATTACCCTGCTCTCGATTGTGCCACTCTGGTGGATGATTGCGACTTCGCTGAAGACCAAACCGGAGGTTTATCTCTTCCCGCCCACGCTTTGGCCGCGCGAGGCAATATGGGAAAACTATATCACCGCATGGACCTATCCAGCGACGCAATTTACGCAGTGGACCCTCAATACGCTTTATATTACCGTGGCTGTTTTGGTGGGGACGTTGCTTACTTCGTCTTTATGTGCGTATGGGTTCGCGCGTATCCGCTTCCCTGGGCGCAATTTCTGGTTTGTAGCGACGTTGGCATCAGTCATGTTGCCCAGCCAAGTTACGTTGATCCCGCTGTACATTGTCTTTTTCCGCATCGGCTGGTTGGACACCTTTCTGCCGTTGATCGTGCCGGTCTGGTTTGGTGGCGGCGCAATTAATATCTTTTTGATCCGGCAATTCTTCCTGGGGATTCCTATTGAGATTGAGGACGCTGCGCGCATTGATGGGGCCAATCGGCTGCAAATTTGGTGGACTATCTTCCTGCCACTCTCGTTGCCAGCCTTGACCACAGTGGCTATCTTCAGCTTTCAGGGCACTTGGGCCGACTTTTATGGCCCGTTGATTTACCTCACCAGCACCGATAATTACACACTCGCCTTGGGCATGAGTCTGTTCCGCAGCGCCTACACGGAAGAGATGAATTACATGATGGCTGTCTCTTTCCTGATGACGTTGCCCATGATCCTTCTCTTCTTCTTTGCACAGCGCTACTTCATCAGTGGTGTGGCATTGGGTGGTGTGAAGGGGTAATTTGAATTTGGGTTATTGGGAAATCGGAAACGATGGCATCCTAAGAGGCATAGCGATGTAGTTATGGTCGCCAGCATACTTCTCTAATCTGTTTCAAGCCATTCACATAGCCTTGTAGCAACAACAAGTTAACTTGTTGTTGCTACAAGGCTACTTTTTATTTCCTACACAGGGATACGTGTCTATACGTATCCCTATATGTATCTTTCGTGAAACCTATGTACATAGTTATTTAGGCCGGATAGGGTATTGTAGACCCATCCCTCACACTGATTAACCTACAGGGCATCCCTACTTACCCTACGTTGTTCTAAACACGCACATTGGCGGCAACCTGTAATTTGAGGCTTTTTCTTACTTCCTTCTCTACCCACAGCTCCAGTTAACGAATTATTGAAATTAGCATGATCCAAACCAACTTGGGCTGCGTCAGTTGAGGTAACACGTTCATGCGACAGCGCTCACGCAGAGTCGAATACAAATCACCACTAGTCTCCTGACTTCAGTCAAACAAGGATTTTTATGAGTACAACAATCAGGCTCTCTCAAATCTCCTGGCGACGGGTCGTTATGATCCTGTTCTGTGCATTGAGCTTACTCGCCGTCTTTCCCTATCAGGCGTTTGCTCATCCTATGGGTAACTTCTCTGTAAACCGCTATAGCCGCTTGCAGTTGGAATCAGAGACAGTTGAATTGCTCTACATTGTAGACATGGCGGAGATTCCTACCCATGCCGAGCGCAGCGCCATGGATAGTGATGGCGATACGGTCATTTCTTCGCAAGAGGCGCAGCATTATTTGGCGGGCGTGGCGGCGATGCTGCCCAGCCAGTTGCTTTTAACGCTCAACAATGAGCAAGTTGCATGGACGCCTCTGGCGAGCCGCATTAGCTTTCCTGCAGGACAGGCCAATTTGCCGACGATGCGCATGGAATTTGAGTTTAGTGCGCCGCTCTCCGCATCGGGATCTGCCCAACAATTAGAGTATGTGGCTCAGAGCTATGAGGGGCGGCTTGGGTGGCAAGAGGTGATTGTGGTTCCCAGCGAACAAGTCGAGTTGATCGAGTCTGATGTGCCACAAAATGATCTCTCGAATCAATTGCATGAGTACAATGTGGATTTGCTGCAAAATCCACCCGCTGTAAAGAGCGCCAACTTAAGTTGGCAACCTGCGGTGGGTCTGTCAAAGCAGAATGCCCTACAGGACAATAGCCAAGCCGCTAGCAGTGGCATGACAAGTTCTCTCTTTGGCCCTGATCGTTTTTCCGAACTCATTTCGATTCCAGATTTAGGGGCATGGGCTGTGGTGTTGGCGTTGTTGGCAGCCTTTGGTTGGGGAGCCGCCCATGCGCTTTCACCAGGACATGGCAAGACTATCGTCGCGGCCTACTTAGTAGGGGCGCGCGGAACCTTTGCCCATGCGCTCTTCTTGGGCGCAACTACCACCATCACCCATACCCTCGGCGTCTTTGTACTAGGATTGGCGACATTATTGGCCTCCCAATATATTTTGCCAGAGCGTCTCTATCCTTGGTTGAGTACTATCTCTGGTCTGTTGGTCATCTCCATTGGCGTCTCCATTGGCTGGAACCGGCTACGCTCCATCATCAACGGTGAGCCGGATCATCATGCTCATGAGCATGATGACGGTGACGGCTATAACCCCGGTCATATACATGCTCATACGCAAGGTCGTAGTGGGCATACACACAGCCATATACCGCCAAGTGGCAGTGGAAGTACTGTAAGCTGGCGTGGTTTGTTGGCGTTGGGTATTTCTGGCGGCATCTTGCCCTGTCCTTCGGCGCTGGTCGTCTTGCTGGGGGCGATTGCTATGGGGCGTGTTGCTTTTGGTCTGGTTTTAATTTTGGTCTTTAGCCTGGGGCTAGCCACTGTTTTGACTGGGTTTGGTCTGCTGCTGTTACGTGCAGGCAAGCTCTTTGAGCGCATCCCTGAAAGCAGTCGCTATGCTCGTTACCTGGCGGTCGCCAGTGCGGCCTTTATAACTCTGGTGGGTGCTGGCATTACGGTGCAAGCACTGATCGAGACCGGGATCTTTGTCGTGTAGTTCTAGAACAAGCGAGCAGAGCAATTGAATTTGCACAATTCAGGCAATAACCCTGAAGAGAGGTTGCCTGAACGGAATCTGCACACTCTATTCTGCACACTTTATGAAGAGAGGAGGTGGCAAACCAGGATTCGCAAAACATTCTTGCCAGATGAACCCAGATAACGTGAGTATAAGCTAGTATATCGCAAGCAATTCTTAACATCGCAGTAAGGAGCAAACGTTCATGTCTCAAACGAAACCTGCCCAACGATGGGCAAATCGTCTCTTAGTAGGTCTTTGTGTGGTTCTGACGCCAGTTATCCTGACCGCGGCGGTTATCGTCGCTTTCCAGGGAGAAGCTGACGCTTCCAGCCATCGCGAAGCGCCCGCCATCTCGAAAGATCCCTTTGCGGACAATACAGATGTCTATGCATTCATCTCTCCAGAGAGTATGGACAATGTTGTGTTGGTCAGCAACTGGATTCCATTTGAGGGGCCCGAGGGAGGCCCCAATTATTACGAGTGGGATCCCAGCGCGTTGTATGATATTTATGTAGACACGGATGGTGACGCATCACCTAATGTCACCTACACCTTGTCTAGCCGTGTTGAGACTGTAAATGGTGAAACATTCCTCTACAACACCGCCCCAATTGAGAATATAGACTCCGCCAGTTGGAATCGTCCTCAATTCATCACCGTTACCGAGACGACCGAAGCTGGTGTTGTCACCAATCTGGTGGCAAATCAACGCACAGCGCCGGTCAACATCGGTAGCAAGTCTACGCCAGACTTTGGCGCTCTAGAGACTCAGGCCATTCATAGCGGAGCCGGTGGTACGGTGAAGGTCTATGCTGGACAGGCCGATGATTCCTTCTGGGTGGATTTGCAGATCTTTGATCTATTGACCCTGCGTGGTCAAGATGCACCGATTGGCTATGAGATGGGCAACAACATCCCTGTTGACTCGGTCTCTGGCTTTAACGTGCATAGCCTGGTGATTGAGTTGCCGATTGCGCGCATCAAGTCTGGTGATGAACCGGTCTTTGGTGTCTGGTCTGCCACACGCCGCGAATCTCCTGCCATTGCTGTGAGCGCAATTGATTCGCATTATTCCCAGGTTTCTCGCTTGGGGATGCCGTTGGTCAACGAGGTTGTCATTCCGCTGGCGCTGAAGGATACCTTTAACACCTTACGGCCTTCTCAGGATGTGGGTCTCTATACCTCCGGCACTGCTGCGGGTGATTTGCTGAAGAAGAGTGTCGAAGATCCCGAACTAGGTCGCTTGCTCTGTGCGCTCTATGGCGTGCCTCTGCCTGGTGATGCTGATGATAATTGCAGCACAGACACGACCGCCGATGTACGCAGTGGTCGCGGTGACATCTTTGATATCTTCTTGACTGGCTTCAAGTTGGCGAATCCATTCACCATCACCACCGCAAGTGGTCCGGTGCAACTGCCTGCTGGCTTCAACGTGAACCAACCCGCAGGTGTCCAACCTGCAGAGATGTTGCGTATCAACACTGACATCAAGGGTGATACCTGTTCACCTACACCCAGTCGCCTAGGTATCTTGGGTGGCGATGCTTGTGGCTTCCCCAACGGTCGCCGTTTGGCTGATGATGTAGTAGAGATTGAGTTGCTGGCTGTGGCTGGCGCTGCGTATGAGGTTATAGACGACCGCGATGCAAGCTTCTCCTTCAACCCAGCCTTTATTGACGTGTTGGATGACAACGTGGACTACAATGATGTTGCTTTCCGCAATACCTTCCCGTATGTAGGGCAAGCCCAATCGGGTCAGTCTCATATTCATGAAAATCCCATTTTGGAGATTTTCTTTCCGTTCCTGAGCCGTGTTGCTATTACCTTTGGCAATACTTCAGGTGCCCACCCGGTGGTGGGTTGGTCATCGCTTGCGTTTGTGACGCTTGTGTTGCCAGCCGCGATCTTCATGCGCCGCCGTCGCCAAGATGGCCCCAGCGCCGAGTAAGCACCGTTAAGATTGCACCCGTCTAGACACCCAAGTTTAGACAGAGACAGACAGTCAGTATAGAGCGCAGGTCATGGCGGGTTCCGGCTTCAATAGCGGAACTCGCCAACCTGCTAAAGAGTTAGCGAAAGCAGTTGGAAGGCAGCAGATGAACGCATTCATCACGCAACGTTCTATGAGATCATCTCATATACGCCGTTTTATTCTTTTATTTGGCATAGCCTCTCTCTTTTTGATCAGTGCGTTCTTGCTGCGTTTTTGGATTGAGAACACCACATCTGCGAATTCTATCCAGACCACTGCCCGTCTTGGCGCTGCGGTGACATTGGAAGCGTCAATTGCCCAGATGCGGGCACGCATCGAGCGTAATGGTAATGACCATGAAGCGTATGCTCAATTGGGGTTGTTCTTTTTGCAACGTGTGCGCAGTGGCGGCGATGCTGCCGACTATACGCGTGCGAGTCAGGCTTTTGATGCCGCGCTGAAGCTAGAACCTATGCAGATGGATGCGATGGTGGGCAAGGGAATTTTGGCGCTGGCGTTGCATGATTTTCATGACGCAATTGAATGGGCAAAGAAAGCGCAAGCGCTGAACCCCTATCGCCCCGACATTTTAGGCGTTTTGACCGACGCGCAGATAGAGCTAGGTCAATATGAAGAGGCTCGTGTCTTCTTACAAGAGATGGTGAATATGCGCCCCGGCAGTGCCTCTTACACGCGCATGGCCTATTTCCGTGAGTTGCATGGCGACGTGG
>JBBQIG010000359.1:0-5955 GCA_038324715.1 Anaerolineae bacterium
CAATATAGGTCGCTGCGGTGCGTTCATTGGGATAGCTTGCCTCGCTTAACTCAATGCGCTGGGCAAGAAAGCGCGCACGTGGAAAGGTCGGCTCCAACCGCTCTGGCGATCCATCTGGTGTTTGACAACGCGTCGTGCCGCCAGCATGGTCGCCGTGCAGGTGGGTTAACAGCACCACCTCCACATCTTGTGCCTGATAGCCCACCTTTGCCATCTCCCCCAAGAGTCGCTCATTGCGATCATCCAAACCTAGAATCTTGCGCTGCTTGCCGTTGAGCTTGTCGCCATTGCCTGTGTCCACCAGAATCAGCCCTGCGTCTGATTCAATGAGCATACAGCGAATATCGGCTGGCACTTGATTGAGTTCATTGGCTGGAATCACTCGCTGCCACATCACGCGCGGGACTACGCCAAAGAAGCCTCCTCCATCCGCACTGTTCAAACCGTCACTCAGGATATGACAGCGTACTCCCCCCACCTGGACTGTATAGACCATTGCCTGCTCCTCACCTCATTTGTTACCTCATTTATTTTAATTTCTGCTGCTTTGGCCGATTGTACCACAGCTAAATCCCCACAGATGGCTGTGGAGACGCCTGCGGGTATGGCTTGCCCCATAAGGGCTTCTAACCTACAATAATGATGATACCGTTCCTACACTCATTGTGTATGCCTAGTTACCGGACAGTAATGTATGGCCGTGCCAACTTTGACCTGCTACATTGTCGTGTTCTTCATTCCGTTTTCAAACAGGAGAAACTCATGACAGGGCTTGTTCGACTCTCTACGATTTTTTTGAGCCTGTTCTTGCTGGTTGGATGTGCCATGCCCATATTACCACCTCCTACGCCAACTACTGTGACAGGCACCTTGCTTCCCTTTGAGATGCTTCTAAGCGGAACACACTGTGACGCATTGGATAGCGATTACAAAGTCTTCTTTGCAGCAAGTGAGGTAGCCTGGAACGATATTCGGTCTGAATTACAGGCAAATGAGATTTTGCGCGAAGTGGAAAGCACTCTCCTGGAAGTCGTGGCAGGGACTGATTTTGAGACGAAGGGCGTAATCCTGGCAGTCCGTGGGTGCAAAAGTAGTCCCATTCCCAGCTTCATTATCGATCGCATAGTAGAAATTGCACATAACAAGCTCGCTATCTATGTAGAACTGCGGGAACCTGTTCCCGGTAGTGTCAGTCCGGCAGTAGCCGATGGCTACTATGAAATCGGCAGAATCCCATGGCCTGCGGATCATGCGGAGAGTCCCACGGTTGAAGTTGTGGGATATTCGCTTTGGTCTGAATAATTTCATTAATCGGACGAAAAGCTGATAGAAACAACTATAAATTGTTAGGCTAGACTTCACAAATGGCCTCAAATTCAAAGACTTTTGGCACAGATATCAGCGTTTTCGGACGAAAATGCTGCCCTGCAAAAAAAATGTACGGTAGCTAAGTGTATGCTGTATGGCATACTCTGTATGTTAATCTGTGTGTATCATGTGCCATATGTGATGCTATGATTGACCTTGAGAGATCAGATCAAGAGATTAAATTGAGAGATAAGCTGTATCTTTCTCGTTCGTTTTCAACACAATCTATTTGCGAAAATAGTTTAGATAAAATAGTAGACAATTACCCAAGATGACTTTACCTGAATCAAAGAATGGCTCAACAGATGCAGAAAATGAGCACTTGCAAGAGGATTCGCAGGATGAGGAGTTGCGCCCTGGCATAGAGGCATTGACTGCTGAAGAGAAAGAAGCCTTCCTTTCACGCGCGCGTGCCCAGGGACGCAGCTTGACCTCTGCCGAGCAGTATGCAATTTTTGGCCCAGCCCCAGAGCCAGCCGCTGCCCCTGCGCCCGAGGTTGAGGTTGAAGAGATGGAGCCTGCTCACTTGGATCAGGAGTCGCTGAGCGAACTACAGCGCAATTTCTATCCAGAATTGGGTGACAATGCTCCGTTGCCAGAGTTTTCGCTGCTACGTGGCATTATCTTCGACTTTGACTATACGCTGGCAGAGTTAGCTCGTCCCCAAGCGGAATTGTTGGAGGAAGGGGCCAAAGCTTCGGCTGACTATATGCGCTCGGTGGGCATGGAACTGCCGGACGATTTCTGGAACAATATCATTGAGGCCCGTCGCTTTGCTGAAGAGAAATCTGAGGAAGAGAGCGAAGAACATATTGCCGATGATGCGATGAGCTTTTTGCTGCAATTTTTTGGCTATCCTGCCAGCCAAATGGATCTAGATGTCTTGCATCGTGCCGTGGATATTTTCTATGCGCCAGAGATGAGCGCGTGGCGGCTGCGTCCAGGGATCAAGCCCTTGCTCAAAGCATTACAGGCTGAGGGTTATAAGTTGGCGGTGATGACCAATTACAATTGTGATCGCGTCTTTCAACGCAGTATCGACTATTTGGGCATATGCCCCTATCTTGATCTTTGTATCTGCAGCGCCAGCGTTGAGTATCGCAAACCCGATGCAAAGATTTTCCAGATTGCCTTGGATCGGTGGGACGCACTCGCCTATGAGGTTGTCGTCGTGGGCGATAGCTTGGCGGATGATATTGCGGGGGGGATTCAACTGGGTGCGCTCACGGTGTTGGTTGATCAGCCGACCAGTACACAAGTGGCTTTTAGCAATGAGCAACTTGCCTCGCAAGTAAAGCCAGATGCGCTCATCACTGAGTTCCAGCAGTTGCCCCACTTGCTTCAACAGTGGGCAATGCCGTGAGGGAAGTAACCTTGCCTCCTACGCCGATCACCACCCCAATTACTCTTGCGCGGCGTTACCCTGGCGCGCCGCTTGTGGGTGTGGGGGTGGCGGTTTACAATGCCGCGGGCGAGGTGCTTTTGGTGCAGCGTGGACGACCCCCGGGCGCGGGGACATGGGGGCTTCCTGGAGGTCTCATTGACCTAGGGGAGTCGCTGGTAGCGGCTGCGGCGCGCGAAGTGATGGAGGAAACTGGCTTAACTGTTGAGGTGGGCGGGTTGGTCACAACCTTTGAATCCATTCATCCCGATGCCGAGGGAAAGATCGAGTATCATTATGTGGTGCTAGAGTATTGGGCGCACTATCAGGGGGGCGAAACGGTGGCTCAAGACGACGCTGCCGCGCTGGCATGGGTAGGCCGCGTCGATCTGGATGCCTATGCGCTCACCCCCGAACAGCTTGTCGTACTTCATCAAGCCCACGCAGCATGGCACGCTGCCCCACCACACAATTTGCACATGGCTACATCAAGCTTATGAACAGTGAATCCGATTCTTTCTATCCATCTATGCCCTCTTCTGGATCTTCCTCTGGCCCTTCTGCTGGTGATGAACCGCCTGTTGCCACGCAGTTGATCCAGCGCTTTCTTCAGCTTTCGGGACAGCTTGACGCGCTGCAAGGCCAAGTCGGGCGCTTGACAGCGGCGTTGGCGCATGAGCGCAGCCAAATCGATGTGTTGCTCAATCACCTGGGCAATGATGCCGAGCAGAGTGATCCGCTTCAAGATCGTTTGGTTGAGTTGACGGAGCAGATGAGCGCTGACCACGACCAGTTTACTTTTCTCAGCCGCAAGCTGACGGAACTGGCAACGCAGGATCAACTGGTGCGGCTGGCGACGGTGGTAGCGACGCAGAATCAAGTGCTGGATCTTAATGCAACCGTTCAGGAACTGGCACGCGCCCAGCAGCGCAGCATTGAACAAGCTGATACGCGCGGTCGCCAAGTAACCGATATCCTCACCACTGTGCAGGCGTTTCTCAACCGGCGTAGCCAGCTTGAGGAGCAGCAGATTGTCATGGATGCCGAGCGGCTAGAAGCAATCCGCCGAGAGTCGCGTGGCGAATTTGCCGCGCTCTTTCTTCCTGCATTAGATGGCTTGGAGAGTGCCTTGGAAGAGGGTCGGGGGCTTTTGGCACGCAATCGTCAAGAGCTATCTGAAATGAATCACGCCTACAGCAGTGGAACCACCCCTGGCTCTGCTGCCGACCGCCATGCACCCTCTGGTGGTCTGGTGAATCGTTTGCGCTCGCAACTTGGAGGTGATCCTAAAGCGTCAGATGCGTCGCATTCTCATTTGCCTGCTTCGACCCCAGAATCCGTGGCGGCGGCAGCAACAGCCCTCAACGGGTGGTTGCGTGGGCTGGCGCTGGTGCGTGATCGCTTCTTGGCGCTGATGGCGCAGGAAGGGATTCAGCCCATTCAGGCCCTACGACAGCCCTTTGACCCGCGCCTGCATGTAATTGTGCAAAACGAGCCGCGCACCGATATGCCGCCCAATACCATTGTGCGCGAGGTGAGGCGTGGTTTTCGCCAGGGCAATCGCGTCCTACGCTATAGTGAGGTTGTAGTCGCCCGCGCCCCAACTCAGTAGCTTGCACAGTTGCGGGATAAATCCCTCGTGGAAGTCTGCATCTTTTGGGAGCCAGTTATCCTCGTCCAAATCATCCTTCTTTTGACTCTTCAAGGCTTGAGCTTTAAGGCGCATGTTTTTTATGTCCTTTGTTCCTGCGCCAACCTCTCTGGAACGCTTTATTGAGCTATAAAGGAATATGGCATAATGCATACACGTATTACAATATTTCTCGAATTTCGGTTATTGCTCAAGCCTGACATTACTGCCTGACATTATTACCTTGATTAGCGCATCATCGCCTCTATGTCAGTTGCTTATCCGTAAGTTGCCACAGTGCATTTGAAAAACTGGATGGATTATGCCTTCAACAAAGACTTCAGAAATCACCTCAAAGAACTCTGTGCAATCTGAGCAGAGTTGGCCTGACAAAAATGAATTCTGGCGCAACAAACGTGTTATTGTAACGGGTGGTTCAGGATTCCTTGGCTCCTTTGTCGTCGAGAAGTTGCAGCAACGGGGAGCTGCCGAGGTGATTGTGCCGCGCCGCAGCGACTATGATCTGCGCCATGTGGATGCCATCCGCACGCTGTTGCAAGAGACCTCAATTTTGAAACAGGGTGGAACTTCGAAACAGGGTGTTGCCCAACCAGTCGATATGATCATTCATCTGGCGGCGAACGTCGGTGGCATTGGGGCGAATCGCAACAGACCTGCCGAGTTCTTCTATGACAACCTGATGATGGGTGTGCCGCTCATGCATGAGAGTTGGCTTGCCGGGGTCAGCAAATTTGTCGCTCTGGGAACGGTCTGTGCCTATCCCAAACATACGCCTGTTCCTTTCCATGAAGAGGAACTTTGGAATGGCTATCCCGAAGAGACGAATGCACCGTATGGGTTAGCCAAGAAGATGATGTTGGTACAGAGCCAGACCTACCGCGAGCAGTATGGCTTCAACTCGATTTTCTTGTTGCCTGTGAATTTGTATGGCCCGCGCGACAACTTTGACTTGGAGACTTCACATGTCATTCCGGCACTTGTTCGCAAGTGTCTGGAAGCCAAAGAACGAGGCGACAAGCAGATTATTGCCTGGGGTGATGGTTCGCCCACGCGTGAATTTCTCTATGTGGAAGATGCCGCCGAGGGAATTCTGTTGGCGTCTGAACGGTACAACGAGAGTGATCCGATCAACCTGGGCAGCAGCTATGAAATTAGCATCAAGGATCTGCTGACCTTGATCGCCAAACTCACCGGCTATGCTGGCGAGATTGTTTGGGATACTTCCAAGCCCAATGGTCAGCCCCGACGCAAGTTGGATGTACAGCGCGCCGTTGAGAAGTTTGGCTTTATCTCGCATGTCTCCTTTGAAGATGGGTTGCGCGAGACGATTGATTGGTATCAAACTTCAGACGCAATGGTCAACCTGCAAAAAGCTGAAGCCTAAACATGTCCCTTGCGGTAATGCCTCCTTTGGCAATCCCTGTAATCATAATTCTCATGCAAAACGAATCGATAGACTTCGAGTCATGAGTCTATCGATTGCCGTACCCCAAACCGACCCCAAAGCCGGATACTTAGCCCATCAAGCGCAAATTGATCATGCGGTTCAACGCGT
>JBBQIG010000360.1:0-5951 GCA_038324715.1 Anaerolineae bacterium
CGGTTGCGCTAGGCATGGACGTTTCGGATGCTAACGCCGTGAGTGAAGCGGTGATGGCGGCGACCTATAAATTTCCTGGCACCTATGTCTGTCGCGCCCTGGCTGGGTTGGACACGGCAATTTGGGATTTGCAGGGCAAGATGGCGGGCAAGAGTGTCTGTGAATTGCTCGGTGGCACGCCGCGCCCCTTCCCGGTCTATGGTTCTGCCATGCGCCGCGACACGACGCCTGAAGAAGAGGCGGCGCGCTTGGTGAAACTACGCGATAGCCACGGCTACCAGGGCTTCAAGATCAAGATTGGCAAGCGTCAAGGCTATGATGTGGATGAATGGCCTGGGCGCACCGAGGCTTTGATCCGCGGCGTGCGCAAGGCGTTGGGCGATGATGTTACGCTGCTGGCAGATGGCAATAGCGGCTTCACCCCCAAGCGTGCGATTGAGGTGGGGCGGCTGATGGAAGAACAGAATTTCAGCCACCTCGAAGAGCCATGCCCCTATTGGGAACTGGAGTGGACTGCCGAGGTCGCGGCGGCGCTGGAGATCCCGGTGGCGGGTGGCGAGCAGGATTATGACTTGAAGCAGTGGGAACGGATGATTGCCATGCAAGCCGTGGATATCTGCCAACCCGATCTCTGCTATGTCGGTGGGTTGAGCCGTACGCTGCAAGTGGCAAAGATGGCGCAGGCAGCGGGTTTGCCCTGCGTGCCCCATTCCTCCAATCACTCGTTGGTCATGGTCTTTACGCTGCACATGATGGGCGCAATTGCCAACGCGGGGCCTCATGCCGAATTTTCGATTGAAGCCCAGGCCGCGAGCACTGGTTTCTATGGCCCGCGCCTAGAGGCGAAGGATGGCAAGGTGCAGATCCCAGAAGGACCGGGTTGGGGCGTTACGATTGATCCAGGTTGGCTGGCAGAGGCTGAACGCGCTGTGAGCGAGTTGTAAGTGCGCTGGTCAGCTATATACACAAGTTCATTTTGAAGGGTCTGGCGCGTGAGTGGCAGCCCCTTTTTGCGTTGCCTGCTATCGAGCATAGAATGTACTTGTTTTGTGATGCTTTTCTGTGACTCGTGAAGTTGGTTCTGGCGTGGCGAGAAAGCTATTGGGAGCAACTATTCATACCATCCTTGTCACTTTTCAGAATTTTTGGCTCTTCTGTTCCCATCTTACCGCTTTGCTGCTGCTGCTCTTTTTGAGCTATCGCTTGGCGTCGAACCTTGATTTTCTGCGCTGGGTGCGCCGCCAAGCTGCACACGCGGATGGTCATCATCCGCGTGTAAGCGTGCTGGTTCCGGCGCGCAATGAATCGGCAACGATCACGCCTTGTGTGCGTTCGCTGCTAGCGCAAGAGTACCCACATTTCGAAGTGATTGTGCTGAATGATGCATCCACCGATGATACTGGGGCGCAACTCGATGCACTGGCTACGTCCGATCCTCGTCTCAAAGTCATCCATGCGAGCGACAATCTACCGAGTGGCTGGAATGGCAAAAGCTATGCCTGTCACCGTCTTTCCGAGCAAGCCAATGGCGAGTGGCTGCTCTTTACCGATGCCGACACCGTGCATACGCCGCAGAGCTTGGCACAGGGCATTGCCCAAGCGCTTGCGCTGAAAGTTGACCTGTTGAGCGCGCTGCCAGCCCAGCAAACCTTTACATGGAGCGAGTGGCTGCTGGTCTCCTTTATTGTTGATTTTCTACCGCTAGTTTGGTTGGACTTGAAAGCGGTGTGGAGTGACAAGGGTGAACAGACGGCTGCAAATGGGCAATATTTGCTGACCCAAGCCGCGAGTTATCGAAGTGCAGGGGGACACGCGGCAGTTTACAATGAGTTGCTGGATGATTTTGCGTTGGCAAGGCACTTCCGCGCCAACGGCTTCAGAATTGTGTTGGTCGATGGCAAGGACTTACTCCGCTGCCGCATGTACCGCAATGCCCGCGAACTGTGGGTTGGCTTTTCAAGAAGCCTGATGCAGGGTTTCGATGGCTCATCGGTCGAGAAGCGATCCTACTGGATGGTGGCGCTTTTTGTATGGGGCTACGCCTCCGTTTTTGTGACTCCTTTTTTCAAGCTCTTCTTTGGCACTTTTTGGGAGTTGCCACTGGTGGAGGTTATTTGGCTTGGGCTTTTACGCGGGGCTGCTAGTTGGCATCTCCGACGCTCGCTGCTCGAAGTTTTCGCAACCCCTTTGGCCGCGTGGGGGGTAATGGCGTTGGGGATGGGCGCGGTTTACCGGCGTTGGCAAGGCCAGAAAATTGCCTGGAAGGGCCGCTTTTATACTGGCTAAAGATGCTGGCTGCAAATGGCGGTTAAGAGTGACGGCTAAGGATGGCGGCGGCGCACTTCGACTATGACGCCTGGGTGCGGCTCAAGCGTTGCCCCCATGTGCGCCCGCACATGACTGCCAGTAGAGCGTAGCTCGAACTTCTGGAGGATGCGCGCCAAGACAACTTTGGCTTCCACCTGTGCGAACGCTGTGCCAATGCAGTTGCGCGAGCCGCCGCCAAAGGGCATGTAGGTGTAGGGCGGCTGCTGGCGGATCTTTTCGGGCGTGAATCGCGTCGGGTCAAAGCGATGTGGGTCGGGCCAATAGGCTTTGTGGCGGTGTGAGAGGTAGATGGAATAGAGAATGCGTGTGCCCGCCGGAAAAAGGTACTCTTTGAATTTTACATCGGTGGCAGCAACACGCGACCCCAGATGAATGGGGGGATAGAGCCGCAGCGTCTCTTTGATGGTTTGTTCAAGCAGGGGGAGTTGGTTGACATCTTGCAGGGTGGGCGTTTGTCTGCCCAGCACGCCATCAATTTCCTCCTGGATCTGGGCTTGCACGTTGGGATGTTCGGTCAGCAGGTGGAGCGCCCACGCAAGCAGCGCAGTGCTGGTGTCATGCCCAGCGATGAGCATGGTCAGCAGTTGATCGCGAATCAATTCATCGCTCATCCCCGATGCAATCAAGCCACCCAACATATCTGTGGGGTCATCTGTGAGTTCGCCCAGCTTCTCACGACGAAGGGCAATCAATTGGTATAAGTAGTCGTCCATCTGCCGCAAGGCGCGCTGATAGCCCGGTCGTGGCACATCACGCCAGACCAGCCATAATCCTGGCGAAATATACTGGATGGAACGCAGAATCGCTTGCCAGAGCGGCTTGAGTTGTGGGGTGAAATCCTCCTTGAAGAGCGTCTCCGTGAGGATCAACAGCGCAATCTTACGCATCTCCACCAACATATCAATGCGCGAATTCTCCGACCACTCGGCGCACACCTGATCCGTGCAACGCCGCATGATCTCCACGTAACCCTCTAACATTTTGCGGTGCAACGATGGATTGAGTTGGTGACGCAGCTTATCATGCGCTTCACCATCCTCCACAAGCACGCCATGCCGCAGCAACTTCGTTACGGGATCATGGTCGGCACGCCAAAGGAAGTTCTCCTTAGCCTCCACCAGCAGAAAACGATTGGCTTCTGGCCCTACCAACATCACTGCCTTGAACCCAGGTAAGGGAAGCTGAAACAGGTCACCAAGACCTTCGTGGATGGCTTCTAGGGCGGCAAGGACACTTTTCTCGCGCACTATCGCCTTTAATGCTTGCCAGCCTGTTTCACCTTCAGGCTGTGGAATAGAATTCAAGTTCACTCCCCTACAGATACAACTGGTCAAAATGGATTCATAAAAAGATTGGTATACAAAGAACAGTTAATTTCTGTTTAATCCTTGTACAATGTTCGAAGATATTCTCTCTGAATCTTAGCCTTAGAATGGCTGTGAAGTCTAATCTTTGCAAGCTCTTACGAATTTTGGGTCGTGTTGACCTCTCAGAGAAGCGCAAAGAGAGAAAAGCCATGAGAGACAGTGTGAGAGTTAGCACCACTTTGAGAAATTAGAAACATATCAAGGGATTCTGAATGAGCGCGCAAATCGTGATTATTGGGGCGGGTATTGGTGGCTTGACCGTCGGCGCATTGCTGGCACAGGCGGGACACAATGTCACGATTCTAGAGGGACATACCTACCCCGGTGGGAGCGCGGGTACTTTCTATCATAAGGGCTACCGCTTTGACGCGGGGGCGACTGTGGCGGGTGGCTTTCATCCCAATGGGCCTCACGCACAGGTTGGCGAAAAGCTGGGGATTGAATGGCCTGTTCAGCGCACTGAACCCGCATGGGTGGTTCATTTGCCCGACCGGCAAATCTCTGTGACGCGTGATCGTGCTGACCTCATTGCGCAGTTTCCCCATAGTAAACAATTTTGGGAAGATCAGCAACGTGTGGCTGACATTACTTGGGCAATGTCGGCTGATGGCTTGCCTTGGCCTCCTTCCACGCTGAGTGAAGCGATACAGATTGCTCGCGTTGGGCTTGGCTATTTCCCTAATGATTTGCGCCTGCTGCCCTTTCTCTTTAGCAGCGCGCAGCAATGGCTGGCGCGCTATGGGTTAACCAATGATGCGGCATTTGTGCGTTTTATTGATGCCCAATTGCTTATCTCCGCGCAAACGACCTCTCCCCATGCCAATGCCCTTTATAGCGCGACTGCGCTGGATCTGGCGCGGCAAGGGGTCTTTCATGTCGAAGGCGGCATGGGAGGGCTGGCGGATGCACTTGCCAATCGCTTTCAAGAACTTGGCGGGCAACTGTTGCTGCGCCAGCAGGTGGTTGAGATTCAAGTGGAAGCGGGGCGTGCAACGGGTGTTTGGGTGCAGAGTGGCAAGCGCAGTGCAAGCAGAGAATTTGTTGCTTGCGACTCGCTGGTGGCTAATCTAACGCCGTGGGCACTCAATTCGCTGTTGGGGGAGAAGAGTCCTGTTGCATTGCGGCGCGAAGTGGCTGAACGAAAAAATGGCGCGGGTGCATTCTCGATTCATCTAGGCGTGGTGGCGGATAGGCTTCCAGCCACAATGGCGGATCATCATCAGATTGTCACCGAGATGACGGGGCCGCTGGGTGAGGGGCATAGCATCTTTGTCTCGCTTTCGCCCACATGGGACACGCACCGCGCTCCGCCTGGACATCGCGCTGTGACTGTGACGACGCATACGGATGTGCAGCCGTGGTGGCAACTGGGTGCGACCGATGCGTATGAGGAACGCAAGCAGATGTTTACGGAGCAGATCTTGGATGCGATCGACGCGCACCTTCCCGGCTTTCGTCATAGCGCCGTGCTTGTTCTACCTGGCACGCCCGTGACCTATCGCTACTATACGGGACGCTATCTGGGCATGGTCGGCGGCTTTGCACAGACGTCGCTACTCAGCGCACGCGGCCCCCAAACCGGCATCTCCAACATTCGCCTGGTCGGTGATTCTATATTCCCTGGTCAATCCACCGCCGGAGTGACGCTGGGGGCGATGCGCGTGGCAAAGGCTGTGCTGGCAAGCCGAGAACTGACACCTTAAAGAGAGCTTCTGTAAAAGAGCTAGAAGAGATCTCTGCTGGGTGCGGCTCCTACAGGCAGACACCTTGGGCTGCAATTGTCAGCACAAAGGTTGTGCCGGGGCGTAGCCTGTTGTCGAGCACTCGCCACCATCCCCGCAGCGCGCCTTGTGCTTTCCGTTCTAGAGGCGCGTCTAGCCTCTCCATTTGTAAAGGCTGCCAGGTATGTGATGGGCTGGGCTGTGGAAAACATTGCACGTTTTGAGCGTGCATGCGCAAACCCTGGTGAGTCGCCTTGAAGAGAGCTTCTTTTGCGCTCCAAGTGGCGGTGATGAGCAGATTGGCTATATCGGGGGCAAGTGGCTTGAGGCGGCTTTGTTCTTCGTTAGTCAAAATTTCTTGGACAAAACTGTCTGACCGTCGCTCTACCAGTTCGATGTCCACGCCTAGCCTTGCCTGACTCTCTGTTGCATCACAGAGTGCGCAAAAGGCATAGCCATGACTGTGGCTGATGGAAAGTGCAAGTGGCATTCTGCTGTCGCTGCGTGTGGATTGCAGGGCTGGGTGGGTGCTGTT
>JBBQIG010000361.1:0-5951 GCA_038324715.1 Anaerolineae bacterium
TGCAGATCAAGAGTTGCTGCTGCTAGTCTCTGAAAGCTGTGCGGAATCACAAGCGACGCTACAGTAAGCGCATCCTCGACGCTCTACAATTACAGTTGCTCAAATACAATTGCCCAAAGTGCACAAAACGGCTACAATCAACTAGCACTCTTACAATTTTGGTTTACGGTTTTCGTTAACTGGTTCCCTATCTCTCTGTCTGTAGCCCCGAATTCTGTAGCCCTGTGCTACGAAACGAGCTACAGCAGTGGTCATCGCGATACCTTACGCAAAAGCATGCAAAAGCTGATCAACAATCCTGCTGATGCAGTTCAGGAGAGCCTGCAGGGTCTCCAACTAGCGCACCCGCAACTTCTCCGTGTCCAGTTTGATCCCGCTGTGGTCATGCGTGCAGATGCCCCCATTGCAGGCAAAGTTACCGTCATAAGTGGCAGCGGCAGTGGGCATGAGCCCTTGAATGTGGGCTATGTGGGAAAAGGGATGCTGGATGCGGCTTGCCCTGGGGAGATCTTTACCAGCCCAACCCCGGATCAATATTTGGCGGCAATTCGTGCAGTTCATGGTGGCAAAGGCGTGCTCATTGTCGTGAAGAACTACATGGGGGGCGTACTCAACATAGAAGTAGCCGTGGAAATGGCGCGTGAAGAAGGATTCGA
The DNA here is from genome assembly GCA_038324715.1 of Anaerolineae bacterium. GTDB lineage: Bacteria > Chloroflexota > Anaerolineae > Caldilineales > Caldilineaceae > QEUY01. Next base: position 657 of record JBBQIG010000361.1, read on the forward strand.
GGTCGCCACAGTCTTAGTCAATGACGATGTGGCTGTAGAAAGAGAATCCAACCGGCGCGGTGTTGGGGCGGCGGTTTTAGTCGAGAAGATTGCGGGAGCAGCAGCCGAAGCAGGTCTTTCGCTCGAAGCTGTCACTGCCATTGCCCACCGCGTGAATGCGCAAGCACGCAGCATGGGCGTGGCATTGAGCAGTTGTACAACGCCGAACTTGGGAATCCCTACCTTTGACCTACCTCCCCACCACATGGAAGTAGGCGTAGGCATTCATGGCGAGCCTGGACGCAATCGGGTGCCACTCGCCCCAGCAGACTCAATTGTCGAGCTGTTAGTCGAAGCAATTCGAGTTGACTTAACGCTCAATCCAGGCGATGAAGTCCTAGCACTCGTCAGTGGTTTGGGGGCAACACCCCAACAAGAACTCTACATCGTCTTTCATCACCTGCATCAGCTCTTGACCGCTAGCGGACTAATGGTTGCCCGCCAGTTGGTTGGCAATTATATAACAAGTTTAGACATGGCGGGGTGTATGGTCACGCTCTTGCGACTTGACCCCGACATGAAGGCATTTTGGGATGCGCCGGTGCATACGCCGGCGCTCAATTGGTAATCGCCCCCTTTGGGCGAGGATGGTAAGGGAGAACGTATGGGCCAGGAGATTACGCTGGCACGCTTTCGGCAATGGCTCATCACCTATGCCGACCATATTGAACGTGAAGAAGATTATTTGACCCAGTTGGACGCTGCCATTGGCGACGCCGACCACGGGGCCAACATGCGGCGCGGAACACGCAAAGTCTGTGAACGGATGGCTAACCCCGAATTTCATTACGGTGACATTAGTTCACTCTTACGCGCAGTTGCCATGATCCTGATTTCGAGCATAGGCGGAGCCGCAGGGCCCTTGTATGGTGCGTTTTTCTTGCGTGCAGCACAAGCAGGTCAATTTGGCGACACCGTCACCCTGGCAGAGTTGGCGACCATCTTCCGCGCAGGGCTAGAAGGCATTCAACAACGTGGCAAAGCCCAAATCGGTGACAAGACCATTATCGATGCGCTCCAACCAGCAGTCGAGGCACTGGAAGCCGCCACCGAAGAAGGTCTCTCCCTGACCGCTGCACTCGAAGCAGCGCGCAGTGCCGCAGAAAGAGGGATGACCGACACAATTGCCTTGCAAGCCAACCGCGGCCGCGCCAGCTATCTCGGCCCGCGCGCCATCGGGCATCAAGATCCAGGCGCAACCAGTCTCTATTATTTGGTTGAAACCGCAGCCGAGACTTTGACAGAAGCAGCCAACTCACCCGTTGCTTCGGCGGCAAGCAAGAAAAACAACATTTCAAGCACAGGTTAAAAGGGCTAGCCTTTTTAACCTGGAGATTCATTCTGTGGATCTATTTTGTGAATCTACACAAGAATTTACACTAAGGACTCATGATGCCAGCCTTTGTCGGTGCAATTGATTCTGGAACTACCAGCACCCGCTTTATGCTCTTTGATCCAGAGGGCAACGTGGTGGCGAGTGACCAACGTGAGCATCGCCAGATCTTTCCCCGAAGTGGTTGGGTAGAGCATGACCCGTTGGAGATCTGGGAGCGCACGCGTCAGGTCATCGGCGCAACGCTGGCAAAAGCCCAAATCAGCCATGCCGATCTTGCCGCAGTGGGCATCACCAACCAGCGCGAAACGGCTATCTTGTGGGAACGCGCGACAGGCAAGCCCATTCACAACGCTATCGTCTGGCAAGATACACGCACCGACCAGATATGTCACCAACTGCAAGCCCAGGGTCATGCCGAGCAGATCTATCACAAGACCGGCCTGCCACTCGCAACCTACTTTGCAGGCCCAAAAATACGCTGGCTCCTAGACAACATACCCGGTGCGCGTGACCGCGCCGAATCGGGTGAACTGCTCTTTGGCACGGTAGACAGTTGGCTCATTTGGAATCTGACGGGCGGCGCACACATCACCGACCCCACCAACGCCAGCCGCACCATGCTCATGGATCTGGTAACGCTGGATTGGGATGATGAATTACTCCAGATTCTTCAAGTGCCACGTGCGCTGCTCCCAGCCATTCGTCCGAGTAGCGATCCAGAAGGGTATGGACATACACTCTCCACGGGGCCATTTAGAGGCGAAGTGATCTTGTCTGGCGTACTGGGTGATCAACAAGCCGCCACCGTAGGCCAAACCTGTTTTAGCCCTGGCGAAGCAAAAAACACCTATGGCACAGGCTGTTTTATGTTGCTCAATACCGGCAACGAAATTGTTCACAGCCAGAATGGGTTGCTGACCACGGTCTGCTATCAAATGGGCAATCAGCCCCCGGTCTACGCCCTGGAAGGTTCAATTGCAATGGCTGGGGCAACCGTGCAATGGCTGCGTGACAATCTGCGGCTCATCGACAATGCCGCCGAGAGTGAAGAACTTGCCAAAAGTGTAGAAGACAGCGGGGGGTGTTATCTTGTACCAGCCTTTAGTGGTCTCTTTGCCCCCTATTGGCGCAGTGATGCGCGCGGTGTTCTGGTTGGCCTCACCCGTTATGTCAACAGAGCACACATTGTACGTGCGGCATTGGAATCTATCTGTTATCAGACGCGGGAAATCTTGGAAGCGATGAACGCCGATTCCGGTGTTCCCCTGCATACGCTCAAGGTGGATGGGGGTGCAACGGTCAACAATTTTCTCATGCAGCTTCAAGCCGACATCTTGGGCACGCAAGTCATTCGCCCCAAGGTTGCCGAAACTACCAGCCTGGGTGCAGCATACGCCGCCGGGTTGGCAACAGGCTTTTGGCGCAACCTGGACGATTTACGTGCCAACTGGCACGTTGACCAACAGTGGACTCCCCAAATCGATGAAGCCAAGCGCGCTACAGGCTTTGCCGGTTGGAAAAAGGCCGTTACCCGCACCTTTGATTGGGTTGCAGAATCCCACGAAAGCGTATAAACGACCGATGATTCATTTAGTTCTTGTCTCACATAGCCACCAATTGGCCGAAGGATTGGCCGAGCTTGTCCGTTATATGGCCCCACCCGGATTCACCGTAGCCGCGGTTGGTGGCGTGGAAGATGGTCAGGGCAGCATGCATTATGGCACCAACGCATTAGCCATTGTCGCCGCCATTCAAGCCAATCCCAGCCCCGATGGCGTGCTCATCTTGGTGGATCTGGGTAGTGCGGTTCTCAGCGCCGAAACCGCTGTGGATATGCTAGAGCCTGACCAACAAGCACGTTGCTGCATCAGCAATGCACCTCTGGTAGAAGGGGCGATTATTGCCGCCATTGAAGCCGGATTAGATCGCACGCTAGCAGAGATCAATGAAGCTGCCGAAGCCGTGATCCATGTTGCGAAAGTACTCCCGCGCGCATAACTTGAGTTGAGTCACGGTTTCACAAAGAATTTAAAGAATTCACAGCAAGAAATTAGTATAAGAAGTAGACAAGGAATCCTTATGCACTTTCAGTCCATGCCGACTTCTCTTTCACATCGAGACAGTGTGCGAATGACTACAGAATCAACCAGCACCCGTATTACCATTTCTGACCCTCTAGGCTTGCATTTGCGCGTTGGCAAAGATTTGGTGCAGGTCGCCAACCAATATCGCTCTTCGATCACAGCCGAAAATCTATCGCGCCCCTCGCCTATCGTTGATGTCAAAAGCATCCTTCAACTGATGCAACTCCAAGCACGCCAAGGACACACCTTGCGCTTGGCCGCGGCAGGGCCGGATGCACAAGAGGCGCTTGCCGCGGTTGCCCAGCTCTTCACCACGATGAATGAAGCTGACAGTGAGTCTGGCAATCAATCTGACAGTGAAACCGGCAAAGAAACCGGCAGTGAAACCAGTGATGAAGTAAAGTGATTTGCAATCACCGGCGGCGTGTAATCCAAGTAGTAGGGCCAGATAAGAAGAACGGTTGACCCACCATGACCCAGGTACATTCAGGGCTTGCCGCCGCGCCAGGAATCGGCATTGGCACACTGCACCTCTATCGTCCTGGGCTTGCCGCGCCCTTCGCGCCCACAGCAGATAGGGTAGCCATTGACCCCAATCAGGAATGGCAAACCTTTCTAGAAGCCCGTACGCGTGTCGATGCCGAGCTAGAAGAGCTTGCAACCAATCCCAACTCGCTCATCGGAGAAATTTTTGCCGCCCATCAGGCCATCCTGCAAGACAAGACCCTGCTCGATTGGGTGCAGGCTGGCATCTATGAAGATCGGCTCTCTGCCGCAGCCGCCACCCATAAGACAATTAACGAGCTAGCAGATCTCTTCCGTTCTTTTGAAGATGATTACTTTGCTGGGCGTGCCATTGACATTCTCGACCTGGGACAGCGACTTCTAGAACAGTTAGGCACAGCGCTCAGCCGCACCCAACTCGCCCACCTACCTCCCCAAACCATTCTGGTTGCGGAAGATCTAACCCTCTCCGATTTGGCCCAGCTTCCTGCTAGCCATGTCATAGGCATCGCCCTTGCCTATAGCACCCCCACTGCTCATTCTGCTATTTTGGCGCGCAGTCTCGGCATCCCGATGGTCTGTGCCATTGGCCCAGCACTGCTTCAACTCTTGCCAGAGCAGAGCGCCGTGGTGGATGGCAACGAAGGCCAATTTCTGGTTGATCTTGACCCCGCCGAACTTGCGCGTTACCTCAGCGTGCGCCAGGAGTATCTGGCAGCGGGAGAACTCGCGCTCTCCCATGCCCACAGTCCAGCCTACACGCTCGATGGTATCCACGTCCCTGTGCTTGCCAACGCCAATAGCCCGCAGGAAGTGGCCCAATGCCGCGCCGTCGGGGCAGATGGCATTGGCCTTTTGCGTACTGAATACCTGTTTCAAGGCCGCGCCGGGCCTCCTAGCTTTGACGAGCAACAATCGAGCTATAGCCAATTCATCGCGCAGGTGGACAACCAAATTACCGTGCGCGCGCTGGACGCTGGAGGCGACAAGCCAGTCAATTATATTAGCCATCACCGCGAGGAGAATCCTTTTTTAGGATTACGTGGGGTGCGCCTGCTCATTGCCGAGCCGGAATTGTTGCGCGTGCAATATCGTGCGCTGCAAGCCGCCGCCCATAACATGAGTGAGCCAATCGAGGTACGTTTTATGCTGCCAATGATCAGCACTGCCGAAGAAATTTTCACCGTGCGTGAGATCTTGAATGCCATTGTCGACGAATCAAACGACGTGGAGGTCAAGCTGTGGGGCGATTCTCCACATGATCCCACTGATGGGTACATACAATCGCGCAACAAAGGCAACGAACTGCCCCACCTAAAATTAGGCATCATG
>JBBQIG010000362.1:0-5930 GCA_038324715.1 Anaerolineae bacterium
GCGGCGGATGCCCATTCAAGCCGCTGAATATAGTGTAATCAAGACCTACCTCGATCTCATGGTTAGTCTCCCGTGGCAAAAAGCCACCGAAGATAATTTGGACATTAACCACGGTCGCCAGGTTTTGGATGAAGATCATTATGGCTTAGAAGAAATCAAGGATCGCATCCTCGAATTTTTGGCTGTGCGTAAATTGCGCGCCGAGCGCAAGAGTGACGAACAGGCAGAAGATTTGCGCGACAAAGTTCGTCGTGAGCGTGAAGGTGTGGTGCTCTGTTTTGTCGGCCCGCCCGGTGTAGGTAAGACCAGTCTAGGCATCAGCATTGCCCGCGCCATGAACCGCAAGTTTGTGCGCTTGGCTCTGGGTGGCATCCGTGATGAAGCAGAAATTCGTGGTTTCCGTCGCACCTACATTGGCTCAATGCCAGGGCGCATTATTCAAAGCCTGCGTCGTGTCGAAAGCAACAATCCAGTCTTCATGCTCGATGAAGTGGACAAGTTGGGGCGTGACTTCCGCGGTGATCCCAGCAGCGCGCTGCTAGAGGTCTTGGACCCAGAACAAAATCGCGAGTTCCGCGATCATTATTTGGATGTACCCTTCGACTTGAGCCAAGTGATGTTTATCACCACGGCAAATGTCTTGGACACCATTCCTGGCCCGCTGCGAGATCGTATGGAGATTATTGAACTTAGCTCCTATACAGAAGAAGAAAAGGTCAAGATTGTCCAAGGCTATCTGATCCCACGCCAGATTCGCGAAAATGGACTCAGAGAGGATGAGGTAGAGTTCACCGATGGTGCGCTGCGCGAGATGGTGCAAGGCTACACCCGTGAAGCAGGTGTGCGTAATCTGGAACGAGAAATCGGCAAAGTCTGTCGCAAAATTGCAGCCAAAGTAGCGGAAACCGGCGCGATGGACAAGATCGTAGTCACCGAGAATGACCTTGTACTTTATCTAGGACGGCGCAGATTCCATAGGGAAGATATTATCGAACGCACCGAAATGCCTGGCGTTGCCGTTGGCTTGGCTTGGACAATGGTCGGTGGCGACATTATGTTCTTTGAAGCGACGCGGGTTCCTGGCGACAAGGGCTTTATGCTAACCGGGCAGTTAGGCGATGTGATGAAGGAGAGCGCCCAAGCGGCATTCAGCTATATACGCAGCCGAGCAACCTCCCTGGGCATTGATCCAGAAATATTCCGCAAGTCTGATTTCCATCTGCACATTCCTGCCGGTGCCATTCCCAAGGATGGGCCTAGCGCCGGAATTACAATGGCAACCGCATTGGCAAGTTTGCTCACCGGGCGACCTATCAAGGCGGGGTTGGGCATGACAGGTGAAATCACCCTGCGTGGTAAAGTATTGCCAGTCGGCGGCATTAAAGAAAAGATTTTGGCGGCTGCCCGCTTTGGGCTAAAGACAATCATTTTGCCCCATCACAATGAAGCGGATCTCAATGATGTACCGCAGACTGTGCGTGAGCAGATGACCTTTATTTTGGCTGAAACAGTGGATGATGTACTAGCAGCCGCATTGGACGCCCCAGTGGCAACGCCAACGCTTGATGGGGATATAGAGCCGAATCGGGTAACCACGGTAGAGTCACCTACCATGATCAAGCACTAGTGCTCAAGTACTTGACGTGCCGTGACACATCTAGTGGGAATAGGTGTAAAGGTACTTGCACAAAAGTGACTCGCAGTAGAATTCGTTGCCGCATGCTGGCACAAATTGCATAAAATGCTGCGAGTCACCTATAATTTCATCTGTGGCACTTTTTCCACACATTGGCTATTCGTCTTGCTTGTATTGTATTGGGGCATCAGACGATAGTATTAGCAGTAAATATTGGAAGTAGTAGAGAGTAACAAGACAGTGAGTATGGAAACACATAGAAGTAAGGAAGTTTTTTTGAATCGTTTGTTCGTAAATAAACATAAAGATTTTAGTATCTCGATGAGGAGCGATGAAGTAAATCTGTGAGTAGGAGAAGAAAACCGAATAGCGGTCGTCCGGCGTCCCCGACAGTGACGCCATCCCAGACGGCAAACGCGGGTAAATCGTCGCAGCGACGTTGGTATAAAGTCGATCTGCACTTGCACACTCCGGCCTCCCATGATTATGAGGAGCCACATATCAGTTATTTGGAGTGGATGCGGGCAGTTGCTGCAAAAGGGCTGGAAATCGTCGCCATTACTGACCACAATACCGTTGCTGGCATAGCAGCCATCCGACGCGAAATTGAGTGGTTGACCAAATTAGAGGCGATGGATCGGCTGACTGACGAAGAACAACAGCGTTTGACCGAATGGCGGGAGTTATCGAATCAAGTATTGGTATTGCCTGGCTTTGAATTTACGGCAACATTTGGCTTTCACATCTTAGGTCTTTTTCCACCTGAAACCTCGATTCGGCATTTAGAGCATATTTTGCTTTCGTTGAATGTTCCAGCTGACAAACTCGATGTGGGTTCCACTGAAACTGGCTCGACAACGGATGTTCTGAATGCATACCGGATCATTCACGAAGCAGGTGGTCTAGTGATTGCCGCGCACGCCAACAGCACGCATGGCGTTGCCATGCGCAATTTCCCCTTTGGTGGGCAGACCAAGATTGCTTATACACAGGATGTTAACCTGGATGCGCTAGAAGTCACCGACCTGGATCGAGGCTATCGCTCGACTGCCCGCTTTTTCAATGGCAGCAAGGCGGAATATGGCAGGCGTATGCACGCTTTTCATGGCAGCGATGCACACCGGCTTAAGGTCGATGCAAAGAACCTCAAGCGCTTGGGGATTGGTGAACGTGCCAGCGAATTTTTCTTGGATGAGCCTAGTTTCACAGCCATTGTATCGCTCTTGCGCGGCAAGCAGTTTGACTACACGCGACCCTTCCAGGCCCAAGATGAAGTTGTCGATCTGTTAGCCGCCGCGCGCGAAGAAGGCCCCAGCCTAACACAAAGTTTCCACGAGTCAACGAGCCAACGCGGAGGCAAACTTACCGCGATTGTTAATGACATCTGTGCCTTTGTGAACACGGCAGGCGGCACCATCTATGTGGGGGCAGGCCCGCGCAAGTCAAAACCGCGTGGATTGCCCAAGCCCACCGAGGTGCAACAAGAGATCATTGCTGCGTTGGACGAACGCATGACCCCACCGCTGGAGATCAAGTGGGAGGTCATCGAGAGTCAAGAGGCCAAAATTCTACGCATTGTAGTTCCCAAAGGCTCAGATCGGCCCTATTGCGTAGATGATTATAAGTACTACGTGCGCGATGAGGCCGAGACCACCTTGGCAGTGCGCGATGAATTGGTTGCATTGGTACGCGAGTCGTTGGAAGCTAAACAACCAACAGAACGCAGCAATCAAAATACACGTGGCAGGCGCGGTGGACGCCCAGAGCAGAACCGAACTGTACACAATCGCGCAGAGAGCAGCCGTGCCGAGAACGACCGTGCAGGCGACAGCGTAGCAGAGAGCACAGGTATTAGCGAAGAAGGAAATCGCCCGGAGGGCAGGGAAAGTAGCCGCAGCGCGAGCAATCGCCGCGGTCGCGGACGATCCAATCGTAGTGAACGTCCAGTTCCTTCAGCCAATGCCTTGCCCAACAATGGCAACACCACCAATCCAGACGTGATGCTTAACCGCTCAACCACCCCCGAATCAACGAGTGCCGAGGGTGAAGAGATGGATGTGCCTGGAATCATGCCGGAGATCCTAAATCTACCCGCAGGCGACCTTGGCACAGAAGATGCCTTCTACTTGCCACAAATCGGCGTAGAGATTGTCGCCACTGAAGAACGCAATGGCAATCGCTTTCACAGCATCAGCGACCTCCGCAATGGACATGTGATTCATAATGTCACACGCAAGGGCGCGCGCAAGCTGTGGAGCTATGCCATTCAGCAACATGAAGACAATGCCGCTTCTGCCGACATCGAATGGCAGGGAGATATTGGACTTGTTCACATGGAGCGACGTGCAGGCAAGGTGCGCTATGACCTGGCGTTGCGTGCCGACGGGCAAATACGCATCTTCTACGGCGTTACCGAAGATGGCATGGAAGGCCGCTGGGCAACCTTCATGCAAGAAGATCAAGCAGAAGAATAAGCGCACGCACATAACTGATCTTTAAGCCTTGCAGCTCTATAGAGAATAATAAAAAGATGACCTACCCCTTGTTTCTGGGTAGGTCATCTTTTTGATCAGTATCATACTACACTCCACAAGGGGAACTCCCCTTCCTTGGAGCTGGAAGCTCCAAGGAAGGTCACAACCCACCCCTACAAACCGCCCCAAGTGGCACGAGAACCCTAAGGCAGATAAATCAAAGCCACAACAGAAGCCGCCCACAATGCACTGTTGATGAGCAGTGGACGATCCTTGACCAACAGCTCGTCGGGCGCGCCCCCCAGCTTACGCACATGAATCAGATAGAGGTAGCGAGCGATAAAGTAAAAGACAAAGGGAACCGTGAGCAGCATCCGCCAACCAGCCAACGCAGTTTGTGCCTCGAAGGTATAAAGCGTGTAGGAGACCAGGGTGCTCGTTGTCACCAGACCAATCAGTTGATCCAAAAAGTGAAGATTGTACTGTCCCAGGCTCGCGCGGTGGTTCGCAGCATCCCCTGCCAAGAGCGTGATCTCGTGGCGACGCTTGCCAAAGCCCAGAAAGAGCGAAAGCAACGTGACACAGACATAAAGCCACGGGCTGAAATTTGCTACATGCACCACCAAGACGCCCGCAATAACCCGTAGCAAAAAGCCGAGTGATAGCACCATCACATCGACAATCACCACATTCTTCAAATAGAAACTATAGGCGATATTCTGAAGCAAATAAAGCGCCGTGACTGCCCCCACCCAGGGATCAATCCACAAACTAGCCCCCAAGCCGACCACTGCCAACGCAAAGGCCGTTACCGCCGCCACCACCGGGCTTAACTGACCGCTGGGCAATGGACGCAACCGCTTAACCGGGTGTTGACGATCCTTCTCGATGTCCACCAGGTCGTTCATCAAATAAACGCTACTGGAGACCAAACAGAAGCAGAAAACGACCAATGTCGTACGCCATAGCAGTTCTGCGTTCAGCAGTTGCCCGTCAAAGACCAATCCAGCATAAACAATAACATTTTTCGTCCACTGGCTCACCCGCATGGAGCGCAGCAAGCCTCGTGCTACAGATAAAGAAGGCAATGGAGTAGGACTTTGTGCGGTCATTCGGCTATCATAATAGATGTGAACGATCAACACCAAAACGATACACCAGAAGAACGCTCTACACCGCCAAGCCCCGACCCTACACCGGCGACCTCACCGAACACCTCGGTGAACACACGCGCGCCCAAAGCACCGCGCGGCAAACAGCGGCTTGACCTGCTCCTGGTTGAGCGTAGGCTGGTGGAAAGCCAAGAACAGGCGCGTCGTTTAATCATGGCGGGCGAAGTGTTAGTGGATGAGCAAACGAGCGACAAGCCTGGGCGTCTGGTCTCGCTTGAGGCAACCTTGCGCGTGCGCGAGCAACTTCAATATGTCAGCCGCGGAGGACAAAAGCTTGCCGCTGCCCTCGATGCCTTTGCAATCCCCGTTGCGGGGATGCGTGCAATTGATGTGGGCGCAAGCACAGGTGGTTTCACTGATTGTCTGCTCCAGCGTGGTGCAAGCCAGGTCTTTGCCATTGACGTGGGCTATGGGCAGTTAGCGTGGAAGCTGCGCTCTGATCCGCGAGTCGTTACCCTAGAGCGCACCAACATTCGACACCTGGCGCAACTACCAACCGGCCTCTTGGCAGAGCTGGCGGTCATTGACGCTAGTTTTATCGGCCTTGCCCTCGTACTTCCCCCAACGTTGAATCTGCTCACCCCAGAGGGCCAAATTGTTGCACTCATCAAACCGCAATTCGAAGCAGATCAAGATGACGTGGGCAAG
>JBBQIG010000363.1:0-5929 GCA_038324715.1 Anaerolineae bacterium
ATTCACCACTATAAAGCCAACGGGTCGTGTAGAAAATATAGACTAATTCACCACTTCGTACATCATGGCAGGTAGAACCTTGTACAGAATTTACCCACCCATCACCGACAGGTACATCAAATTCTTGTTCGGCCCCACACCAAACAGCCACTTGGCGGCCATCTTCAAACGTAAAGACATCTGTTGCAGGGCCAGGTTGAACACCTAACCAGTAGTTATAACGAAAATCATCAACAAATGCGCCGCTACGCTCACTGCCACTAAAACGATCTACTTCAAAGACCCAAGAGTCATCTTCAAAACATCCATCAGTCCAGCTCACACCATGCTCAACTTGTAACCACTGGTCAGTACCGCTCTCATTGGCACTGGCGTTGATGGTGCCGACACATTCCTTAATCTCACACCGCTCCGAGCCACAGGTCCATTCAACCTGCCAATTGGCGCTAAGATCTTGCGGCAAAAGCGGTTCAATCACGGCAACCGCCTCGGTATTCCCTTCAACTTCTACGACTACGCTAGATAACCAAGCACTCTCAGTCGCTTCGTCACCTTCGTCAGCCGCACCAGCGATACAACAAATCCGCCACCACTCGCCATCAGCACTCCTGCCTGTTACCTGAAAACTGTCTCCAGGATTGGCCTTTGCCGTAATCGGAGCATCCAATGCAGGCCCGCTGCGAATGTTTGCACGAGCATCTTCGGTAATCACCAAAGCCGTTACATCGGGCACAATCACTGGCTCAGCTGTCGGCAAGGTGTAATCAGCAATATCAGTTAAACGTTGGTCCGGCACGGGTGGTTGAGGCTCACTTGCACTTGACTCTTCCGCCACTGGGATTGTCGCCACACACGCGCTAAGCAAAAGACCACTTAAAAGCAGAAGGGCAAAAAAGTGAATAGAACGAAAGGAAGAGGCTTTCAAATTCAGTTGAGCCTGCTTATGCACACTGTCGTGCAGTGAAGATTGAGAGAACAAAGAGTTTTTAAAAAAGTGCATACGAATTTGGCTAGGAATATGATTCTAGAAGTTGCGGGAAGAGTCCAAGGTTATCATTTACACAAGATTGGACTGAAGATAATTTGGCAAAACTAAAGACGCTGGTTAAATGGGCATTGATCTAGGGTCAACATGGGATGAACTATCGCCAAGATAAATCGATCAATGATGTGGACGTGCCGATTATAGACCAGTTATCTGTGATTATCAAAATTAAAAGAAATTGCGCTGTAGCCAACACAGTTGACTTCAACCTTGTTCAACCTTCGAGTTCGGCATCATAGCTTCACTTCAAGGCACCCAGCTAAGGTACGGTACTACAAGGTTTAGTTCTCCCGTGTTGAAATGTACTATACATGATCTAGGTTTGCCGCGCAAGTAGCTAACGCGGTTCGCGCGTCACCCCTAGCAAAGCGCACTGCCTCACCCTATCTTCAGAGTAAAGTGGTTGACGCTAACCAGTTCAAAAAAGGTAAATAGAAGTAGAGGAATGGAGGGTAGGGAATGAAGAACAGAGGAAGCTACAAGAAAACTACGAAGAAGCTACGAAGCAAAGAAGAGCAATAAAGTACGGCGACCCACTAGCAGATCGCCGTACGATTTACCACTTGAATTCTGGCTTGTTACTACTCGAGAGTGGATGCAGCATCAAAGAGTTGGAACCAATCAAACCGAATCTCGCCAACCGCCTGTCCCTGTGCCCCACCCGCTAGCCCGACATAACCCAACGGGTAAGCAGGATTGGATAACTCAGCCATTAACACACTGTTACCGTAGAACAGGATACGCTCGCCATCATCTTCTATGGTCAGCAAATTGGCGCTGCCAGCGCGGTTTAGAAAAGGAGCCATCACCCACGGCTGCACATCAATGACCTCATCCCCGTCTTGCTGCTGAATCTGGTAACGTCCATTGCCATCCACGGTGAGTAGATAGAAATGACGCTCATCCTGGTATCGCGCAATCAGCCCTGCATAACCGCCCGGCGTCTGCGCGTTGACCAGCACACTGCTCTGAAGACGATAGCCCTCAAGGTCTGTCAGTCCCAAAAGGCTCCAAGCCAAATGATTGGGCCACACCTCAATTCGATAGACCGATTCCGTAGGCAAAAGCTCTATGCGCCACTCTTCAGGACGATCATCCTGAATCAGAGGGGAGTCGCTCTGGCTAAAATCATCCGCCAATCGCAGCACATAATCTTGCGCGGGCGGATTTACGTCGATCGAGGGTCTCCCACTGTCATTCACAGCCCATCCTGCCCATGCTGGCAACCAACTGGGTGTTTCTCCACGCAGATTCATCACCAGCAGAACTGCTGTGATTAACACAATGCCAACCAACAACAACGCCAATGCCACAGGGGAGACAGGGAGCGTAGGGTAATCGGCGGGACGTTGTACCGCAGCCTTGGCGGTGGGTCGGTTTGGAGCAAGTCCAACTTCCATTCGCTTGCGCGCGCGCAGATCCAAGTCTTCGCTGGCGGCAGGCGCGTTCGAAGGATCGTTCCCTCGGTCAATCATAGTGGTGGCGGGCATTTCTTCCTCATTTGACATGATGTTATCCATCTGTCCGATTATAACATTCCAACCAGACAAGTACAAGATTATGTAAAACTTCTAGCTTCACATGCATTGTTCTCGATCAAACCATGAGACCCAGCGCCATAAAATCAACAAAACCAACTAGAAGACGCCGCTGGCTACAACAGGCGGAATGTCGATTGTGCCCACGGCGGGGTACACGGATTGAGTGATTACTGCTACAATATGACGGCTGCACATCCACATGGTACATGGCTTTGTCATTCTCAGGGTTCAATCACTGGATAGAAATTGTTCATGTTACCCAAGTTGAGAATTATGGGATCATGGAAAACTACTACGACTCCGACCGGGCCAACTGGTCACCTACACAACGACAAAAGCTCCTTGCTTGGAGTGCCCATCTATTTACGGCTTCGGGGGTCATCTGGGGTTTGCTCACGCTCGTGGCAATTACCAATGAGCAGTGGATTCTTGCATTTGGATGGATCGGCGCAGCGATCATAGTTGATTCTGTTGACGGTTTATTAGCTCGTCGGGTACGGGTAAAAGAAGTCTTGCCAGAATTTGATGGCGCTCTGCTCGACAATATAATCGATTTTCTCAACTATGCTTTTGTGCCGGCTTTTTTCCTATATCATGCGGACATGTTGCCGGACTCCACGGGTCTTATTGGCCCAGTCATTATCTGCCTTGCTTCGTCCTATCAATTCTGTCAAAACGACGCCAAGACTGAAGACCATTTTTTCAAAGGCTTCCCCTCCTACTGGAATATTATGGTCTTCTATTTTTTGATCCTCGGCCTTGGTGTCTGGGTCAATTTCGCCATCGTTATCGTGCTTTCGATACTTGTCTTCGTACCCATCCTCTATATCTATCCCTCCCGTACAACCTCATTCCAAACATTGACCCTCACATTTTCAGCCATCTGGGCCATTGCCAACATCATCATCTGGTTCACCTATCCCAACCATTCGTCCTGGCTCGTCTGGATTTCGGTGCTTTATATTCCCTACTACGTAGGCATGAGCCTCTATGCCACGTATAATCATCGTCGCGTGCAAGCGCGCAGCCGGTAAGGCATCATGCGCCCCTAGCAGTATAGTAAATTGGTCAGGCATTTGAACTGCCTATCCCTATAAAAACGCTACGGATCAATTCGAGCTAAACGCCTTTTGACCATCGGCTACTTTATGGTATGCTCACGACAGAACGTGCGTTCTCAAATCTCTTCATCCACAAGATCATCGTCCATCAGATCATTGGGAGGTTGCATTCGTGCCCACTGTGCATCTAACTCCAAATCAAATCCGCTGGCAGCGTTTCCAACGCGCTGGCTTAAGGAAGCCTTTTGCCGATGCCCCCACAGCCGCGACCGCACTGGTAGGGATTCAAGCGCAGATTTTACCTGCGGCGGGGCTAGCGCTCTGGAATCGCACGCCTGCGCTCAGCCACAACCACTTTGATGAGCTGATCTTCCACCAGCGCAGTTTGGTCAAACTTTGGGGTCAACGAGGCACACTCCACCTCTATGCCAGCAATGACTGGTCTTTGCTCCATGCGGCACGTACCACCGACCGCACCTGGACAGAGCGTCAAGCCGAACGCGGAGACCCAGGCAGCATTGAGCATCGTAAATTGGTGGAGCAAGTAGCAGAATTGCTGCGCAGCAAAGAATCTCTGGGAAGACGTGAGTTACGTGCCAGTGGCATACCCTTGAGTGATGAGTTGCTTTCGCCTTGGGGCGGCATCTTTTCCGATCTAGTACGTCTGGGCTATGCCTGCCACAGTGGACGTGCAGCGGGAGAAGGGCACTTCGTCGCCCGCGAGCGCTGGCTGCCTAACCTACTATGGGAGCCTCCCGATCCCACGCTTGCCAACGTCACAATTGTAGAGCGTTATCTTGCAGCCTATGGCCCTGCCACCCTGCAAGACTTTGCCTATTGGCGAGGTGTGCCAGCAAGCAAAGCCCGCGACTGGTTTAATCAGCTTATGCCAAAGTTGACGGAAGTGGAAGTGGAGGGACAAGTGGGTTTTCTGCTCAGTGCAGCCCCCACAGATTCAGTCGAAGGTTCAACCGAGGGTTCACTCATTGACGAAATACAAGCCGCACCGCCACCCCCCGAAGCATGGCCTGTGCGTATGCTCTATCGCTTTGACCCCTATTTACTAGCTCACCGCAGCAAAGATTGGGTCGTGCCACCCAGCCATTACAAAGCAGTTTGGCGTCCTGCCGGTCACATAGAAGGAATTGTGCTCTCACACGGGCAAGCCGTAGCCACCTGGCGCTATGACCGCAAGAGTGGCGGTCTAGCCATTCAAGTCAACCCCTTCAAGCACCTACCCAAGTATGTCACCAAGCAGATCGAGAAACAGTCTCCAAAGATTGCCGAGTTCTTCCATCTGCCCCTGGTAGACCTAACAATCAAAACACCCGAATAAGTCCCCTTCCTTGGAGCGGGGAGCCTTCTGGGCCGCTCCGAGGAAGGTCAACCTGCTGCGCACTTAACTCGATAACTCCGATAGAAATCGCAGAGACACCCCATAAAGGACGCCGCGCGAATCTCAAAACTAAGCCCGCAACGCCACCCACGCCAGACAAATCCATCCAGCAATAAAAGCCACGCCACCAATCGGCGTAATCGCACCCAGCCAACGCACACCCGTAAAGGCAAGTACATAGAGCGAACCCGAAAAGATCACAATACCCGCCACAAAGAGCCAACCAGCCGCCACCGCCACGCCAGAATCAGGCCAACGGATTAAGACCGCCACCACCCCCAGCAGCGCCAACACATGATAGACATGGTAGCGCACGCCCACCTCATAGGTACTCAACAGGTCGGCACTCATGCGATTCTCGAGTGCATGGGCACCAAAAGCCCCCAACGCCACAGACAATGCGCCGAGAATACTCGCCAACAACAAGAACGTTTTTTCCATCACAAATTCCTTAAAAATTTTGGGTCTATCACAAGTTTCACTACCGAGCCGAGCCTGACACTACCGTGTTCCTACTCATCCCCAGTGGCAATCGGTCGCGTGGGATCAGCAATCCACTCACTCCATGATCCTGCATACATGCGTGGCTTGCCTAAACCAGCATGTGCCATCGCCAAGGCATTGTGCGCCGCCGTAACGCCAGAGCCACAAGAAAGCACAACCTCTTCAACAGGAGTATCTCCAATCAGCCCGTGAAACCGAGCAGCCAATTGTTCTGGCGAAAGGAAGCGACCCTGAGCATCCAAGTTCTCCACGTAGGGTGCCGGTTTTGCACCAGGAATATGCCCACCCTTTGCATCCAGCGTCTCATTCTCGCCGCGGAAGCGATCTCTAGCCCGCGCATCCAACAGGGTTAAGTTGGGATCATTCAAATGCGCCAGCAGAT
>JBBQIG010000364.1:0-5918 GCA_038324715.1 Anaerolineae bacterium
GGCGACTTGCCGCCAATCTGGCTATAATTGTGGGTAATCTCTTCCAAAACTTCGGGGGTCGTCGGGCGACCGCTGCGTATGTCGGAGAGATACCCTGGCAGTTCATCCAAAGAATTTGGCCCACCATAGGCCATGATCAGCACCCCAATCGGCAGGGTCATCGTTGAATCACTCATGCGTCTCCTCTTCGTAGATGCGTCTCAGCGGACAGATTGCTCATGCACATAGTCCACAACTCGCTGCACATTTTCAACTGGCGTACTCGGAAAGATACCATGACCCAAGTTGAAGATATGGCCTGGTCGTCCAGCCGCTTCATTCAACAGATCATCCACTTGATACTTGAGTTCTCGCCACGGAGCCAATAGCGCCACGGGCTCAAGATTGCCTTGGATTGGCTTGCTCAAACCAATCTGTTCCCAATACCAACTGAGTGGCATACGCCAGTCCACACCAATTACATCGCCGCCAGCGGCAACCACATCGTTGATATAGGCCGCAGTCCCCGTGCTAAAGTTGATGACAGGTACACCTGCACGCTGCACCATTTCGAACAACATTTGGTTGTAAGGCTGCACAAAGCGGCGATAATCTTTTTGACCAAGGGCAGAACCAGCCCATGAATCAAAGATCTGCAAAGCAGACGCCCCAGCTTTCGCTTGCGCCAAAAGATAATCAGCCTGAACTGTTACCAGCTTGAGCATAAGGCGTTTCCAGGCAGCAGGCTCACTGTACATCAAAGATTTGGTTTTGATGTAGCTCTTCGAGCCACCCCCTTCAATGGCATAGCTTGCCAACGTAAAGGGCGCGCCAGCAAAGCCAATTAGCGGAATATTTCGTGGCGCGAGTTCACCCACGACCATGCCTATCGCTTCAAGCGTTGAGCCAAGTGTCTCTTGCGCGGGCGGCGTCGCTAACATATCGATATCATGGGTTGTCGTTAGCGGATTCTCAATCAGTGGTCCTTCACCCTTAACAAAGTCAAGCTTAAGCCCCATGCCGATCAACGGTGGCAAGATATCTGCAAAGATAATCGCCGCATCCAGATCAATGCGTTTGATGGGTTGCAGTGTAACTTCAGCAGCTAACTCTGGCATTCGGATCAACTCCAGAATAGAATAGCGAGTCCGAATGGCCCGATATTCCTCCATGTAACGCCCTGCCTGGCGCATAAACCAAATGGGTGTATAGGCCGTGGGCAACCCGCGGCAAGCGCGCAAAAACGGCGCAGTGGGTTCTGGTTGGGCTTGCTCTGCAATTGGTGCATGGCCCGGTCGAGTAGCTACTTCCGACATTGCGTAAGATCCTCTATTTCTTGCTTTATCACACTATTATTCCGCCTTTGCCTGCCAGACGACCTTGCCGACAAAAAACGGGCCAAGTCGCTCAAGATGCAGCGAAGTTTGCTTAGTCTTGCGCATACGCTGAACGATCATAGAGAGTGGCGTTAGCTCTGGGCCAATCAGACCAATCACGAAATCGTTGTCGTTCTTGTCCAAACCATGACAAGCCAATCGAACATCATAGCCCAAATGTGCCCGTCCAAAGGCTCGCCCGATGCCGCCATGTTCAGCCAGAATGACATTCTGTTCTTGCAATGTCAACTGCTCAAAACTACCTGCGCGGCGCAGGGGATACCAAATTACCCAACGCAACTCCGGGTCAATGACACGGCTGCGTGGGCGCGTTATGAGAGCTTCGTCAAGATCAGGCTCGTAGCCGATCGCATAGGTGCGCCCCATCATCGTATATTCCGGCTTGGGCGTCAGGTCGCTAAACGGGGCTTGATTGAGAAATGAGCGCAGTTCATCGACAAAGTACTCAGGTGTCTCATTATAGGTTGTGAGTGCGACACCACGAGGATCATTGACATCCTCATAAAGTGCGCCGCTAACCTTCGCCGCAGTCAATGCCTCGATTAAGGATGCCGTATCTGTCGCATCGCCAAAAGCCATAAACTGCATGTAGAGACGACGGGTGGAGGTTAATACTTCTCCTGAGGCTCCACGACCTTTTTCAGAGATATCCAGGTCATCCAGGTCGCTGACAGCCTCACGCTGTGGAACGCCTGCTCCGGTGGGTTTCATCAACATTCTCCCATATAGACTGCTATATAAATACAAACTTTGGGCAGTGGTAAAGGGCTTCGTTATGCCTCTTGAAGCCAACGAGCTGCGTCCTGGGCATGGTAGGTGATAATTAAATCAGCCCCGGCACGCTTCATGCTTGTGAGAATCTCCAGCGTCGTACTACGTTCATCAAGCCAACCTTGTGCAGCGGCAGCCTTGACCATGGAGTACTCGCCACTTACATTATAGGCAACCATCGGGAGTTGCGAGAACTGCTGGCGCAGACGTTGAATCACATCGAGATATGCAAGTGCGGGCTTCACCATCAGAAAATCCGCCCCCTCTTGCACATCCAATGCCGCCTCGCGCAAAGCCTCACGTACATTGGCGGGATCCATCTGGTGCGTCTTGCGATCACCAAACTTGGGCGCACCATCCGCAGCCTCGCGAAATGGCCCGTAAAAGCCTGATGCATATTTCACCGCGTAGGACATAATGGGGAGGTGACCATAACCATGCCCATCCAGTGCATTACGTAAGCTGCCCACCATGCCATCCATCATACCGCTTGGAGCCACAATATCTGCGCCAGCACGTGCATGAGAGAGGGCAACCTCGTTTAGGATAGCAAGGGTCTCATCATTGAGTACGTAACCCTCCTCCAGATAGGCGGCTGAAGTGCGAGTATCCACGCTAATGTTGAGATTCTGATTGCCATTTCCATGATGCAAGATTCCGCAATGTCCGTGGTCAGTATATTCACAGAGGCAGACATCGGTAATAACGACCATCTCTGGGAGTACACGCTTGATCGCACGGATGGCTTGCTGAACAATGCCATCCTCTGCAAAATTCTCTACACCAATCGGATCCTTGTGAGCAGGAATTCCAAAGAGTAGAACCGACTTAATCCCTAATTCGGCGCACTTCTCCGCCTCGCGCACGGCTTCATCCACGGAAAGCTGGGCCACACCCGGCATTGAGTTGATCGGACTACGCACCTGTTGACCGTGGGCGATAAATAGCGGGTAGATGAAATCTTCAACACGAAGTTGAGTCTCTCGCACCATCGAGCGCAAAGCAGGTGTTCGTCGCAACCGGCGCGGACGATTAGACAACGGGAGTGTGCCGGTTGCGAGATCGAGTGATTGTGAAAGTAGTTCAGCCATTGCCATTAGGCTCCTTGCTCATAATGAGTGATCAGTGCCGCAACCAAGCCCGGGACCGTGTGCTCAGATGCCACCACATGAACCGTCAAACCTTCCGCTTGGGCTGCTTCTGCTGTAGATGGGCCAATACAGGCAACGGTGACGTTGGACCAGAAATCGGTTAGGTGTTGAGTCGCAAATTCAGCATGATTGCGTAGGGCAGCGACAAATGCACGCACAGCCGATCCGCTAGCAAAGGTTACAACATCAACCCCAGCGGCTAACGCTGCAAATGCAGGCGCATCCAGTGTGGCTGGCACAGGTGTATAGTGAGAGACTTCATCAACTACTGCCCCCAATTCCACAAGGGCATCAGGTAATTCGCTGCTTCCTTGAGCAGAGCGCGGCAGCAGAATATTTGAACCCTGAATATTACCCAATGCGACGGCAATCTCTCTACCGAGATACTTCTCTGGCATCGCATGTACACGCAGGTCATAAGCTTGTAGCACCGCTTCGGTTGCTGGCCCCACAGCGGCAATCTTGGGCTGGATCGGTTCTGTGAGAGATGCGCCACTCTCTGCCAATGCAGAAAAGAAGAACTCCACGGCATTCGGACTGGTGAAGACAACCCACTCATACGTTGTGATTCGTTCAATAGCCGCTTGCAGTTTCGCATTGTCCTCTACAGGGGCAATATGAATCGCAGGGATTTCGAGTGCTTCTGCACCTACAGAGCGCAATTGAGCGGCTAAATCATCGCGCTGGATAGCACTTTGTACAATTGGACGTGTAACCACGACTTTCTTGCCCGTCAACGGGCGTGTACGCGTTGCATGAACCAATGCAATGTGTGCGCCCTGCTTTAAAAGTAGATCGGCAACCTGATTGGCAACCTCATTGGCATCGGAGCCAGATGCATCTGCATCAAAGACGTGCAAGCCATCCACTGTAGCCACGCGCGCGTGCAGGGTGAGTTGCCCATCAGCGAACCTTGCCGACGCGCCCACGGGGGCCGAACAGCCGCCACCCAAGTGCCATAACAACTGACGCTCGGCAGTCGTGGTGGCTGCCGCTTGCGGATCGTGGAGTGCGCTTAACAATTCACGTACAGTTGCGTCATCGGCACGACACTGGATCGCCAGCGCTCCCTGTCCTGGCGCAGGCACCATCACCTCTGGCGCAAGCCACTCAGTGATATACTCTACGAATCCCAAACGCACAAAACCAGCAGCAGCCATTACGGCCGCATCATATTCGCCCTCTAGGACTTTGCGTAGCCGTGTGTCCACGTTGCCGCGTATAGGACGCACATCCAAATCTGGGCGCGCAACCAATAACTGTGCCTGTCGTCGCAAGCTGCTGGTTCCTACAATCGCACCCTCAGGCAGCGTTGCAAGTTTCCAGCCATTACGAGCCACCATTACATCGCGCGTATCTTCTCGGCTTAAAATCGCCCCGATGAGTACCCCAGGGGCATTTTCAACAGGCAAGTCTTTTAACGAATGAACTGCCAGGTCTATATCGCCTTGCCGCAAGGCTTCTTCAAGTTCAGCTGTAAACAATCCCTTCCCCCCGATTTCGGGCAAGGGACGATCAAGCCGGCGGTCGCCTTGAGTAACCATATGCACCAGTTCACATTGCAGATGGGGCCAATGCGCTTGGAGTTGTCCGATCACATGGTTTGTCTGCCAGAGCGCCAACTGAGAAGCGCGCGTACCCAGACGAAGTGTACGAGTAGGGTTAGATGCGGCTACTGTCGCCACGGAGTTCTGCATTTTCTAATTGGGGTGGAATTGGGAGAGTGCTTTCAAGACCAGACTCGAGACCAAAGATGTCACAGAGCGCCGATGCATACACATCAGCCTCGTCGTTATGAGCTAGCTCCTTAATACGCACGGTCGGTTCATGCAAGAGTTTGTTGACCAATGCACGCGAAAGATGCTGAATATGCTCAAGTGTATCTGAATCAACTGGGCCAAGAAAACGCATAGTTCTCTCTACCTCTTGTTGACGAATGCGCTCGGCTCGTTGCCGTAACTCTACAACAAGTGGTCGCATTGAAAGCTCACGTTGCTGCGCCTGCCAGCGTGCAATTTCGTCATCAATAATGGCATTAACCGCTGGCACCGAATGTTCACGGTTTGTGAGCGACTGATCAAGCCCATGACGTAAATCATCGACGTCGACTAAGACAACGTTGGGTAAATCACGCACAGCAGGATCAACGTCGCGAGGCAACGCCAAGTCAATCAGAACTAGCTTGCTCTTCTTAACGCGCTCCTCAGTGACTTGATCGCATGTAATCATCAGGCCCGATGAACTGGTTGCGGAGAATACAACATCGGCTTCCTGCAGGGCATGCGGTAGCTCATCAAGACTGATGGCTTGCCACGCAGGGTGGAGCAGGGCACTCTGGGCATGTTCCAACGTGCGATTTGCCACAATGACATTGGTAGCCTGGCGCAGCCGCAGTGCCTTTAACGCAAGACGGCTCATTTCACCTGCCCCCACCACCACGACCCGTGCCTGGGCAAAATCAGCAAAATAATGTGCCGCCATATTGAGCGCAACCGAACTCATACTGACCGCACGTGTGCTAATCTGGGTTTCAGTGCGAGAGCGTTTTCCCACGCGAATCGCCGTGCGAAAGAGCACGGAAAGTAAGGGGCCAATGCTACCCTCTTCCAGGCCGGCTGTA
>JBBQIG010000365.1:0-5905 GCA_038324715.1 Anaerolineae bacterium
CAAAGAGTGCAAACCCCAAGCTAAAGATTAACTCGAGACGCCCACCCTGCCAGGCGATCACCACAGGCAAACAGGCAATGAGAAAGAGAAGGCTACGCATGAAGAGCACAAAAAGCAGCGTGCTCAGCGAAGGCAGAGCCAGTCCAAATTCACCCTGGCTATAGTAGTCACCCACAAACGGGACAACCAACATCCCAATCAGGTAATAGATCGGCATGAAGATCACGGCAGCCAGCAGCAACCTCCATACCCAATTGCTTGGTGTCTGTTGCTGGAAGAATTCTTTCCATGTCGCGAGGATGGATTTGTCGCTACTGTGTGATGGAAAGAGCCATGCAGTGGCAACGGCACTGAGAACCAGGGCTGGCATGAAGTTGACGAGTGTAAACCACGAAGCCGTTTCATAGCTGGTGAAGATCGCCGCCTCAATCACATTGTTCACGCTATAGGCGATCCAACTCAACAAGAAGAGCATTGCGCTACGTGCCACCCACCCGCCAGCTAATTCTCTGTTCACAAAGTAAAGCGCCAATACGAGCAGTGGGCTAGTCCCGAACATGAGTATCATCACTGTATTGCCATCAACCTCTGGTGGCAAGGTAGGTGCTGGCATCCCCAGGGTTGTGGTGATCATGCCACCGAGGATCATGCCAACAATAAAGGCGAGGGCGCTAACAATTAGCTTTCCAAGAAAGACTAAGGCAGTTTTGGCTTTCATTTGTGACCTTCCTACACCAAGTCTGAATCCTGTTCGACCGAGAGCAGATCCAACCCGAGGTCGCCAATACGATTTAGCAGACCATGCAGTGCAGCTTGGTCTACCAGCCAACCAGTTAAGAGGGCTTCGCCATTGGGTAGACGAGCCACGGTCAGTCCGTCCACACTGCGAAACCAGTGGTCATCGGGATGCCCACGCACGCGAATGCGATACCGTCGCGAGGAAGGCGTGGCGTTCATGGCTGTGCCTCCTACTGTTCATTAGGCGTATGGTCAGCGTCACGCTGCATCTGAATCGCGGCGACAAACCAGCCTAAGAAGACGCCTCCCAGCGCACCTAGCGCTGTGCCAAAAATGCTTTGCCCCATGCTGACACCTACAGCAACACCGATGAGCAAACCTAACAGGATGAATCGAGCATACTTGCGTTCCATTGGATACCTCCACCGTAAAAAGACTACCGCAAAAAGACTATTGAGACAGCAAACTTATCTGTCTTTAGTCTAGCCGCGGCGCGACGCCTTGTCGCCTATCCAGGGATAGGGCTTAGGGTGGGTTGGCAGAGTATGGATGGGAAAAGAGAGAAGAAGTGATAGAAGAAAAGAGGGAGAGAAGTGGCGAAGGGTCTAAGCCAAACCCAATTCGCGCGCCCTCACAATAGCTTGGGCACGGTTGCTCACAGTCAGCTTCTGCAAGATATTATGGACGTGCCACTTGGCTGTGCCTCGGCTGATAACGAGCTGCTCGGCGATCTCCTGATTGGAAAGTCCCGCGCATAACAGCCGCAAGACATTACCTTCCTGTTCGCTCAAAGCCTCGATCATTGTCGCGGGCATGGCTGGGGCTTGAAGTGTTTTCGCTAACGGCAAAGCTTTAACCAGTTCATCGGCAAATGCAGGAGCCGTCGCCCGTATAGCGGGTAGGAGCGTAGCCAGAAGCGGGCCTTCATCCAAGAAGAGGCGGCGAAAGCCGAGGCTGGCAGCCAAACGCACTGCCTGTCCCAACGCGGTATAAGCCGTGGGCAGATCCCCTCGCGCCTGAGCGATTCGAGCTTGGAGGATGCCAGCTTCCAGCACTGTGTGCAGCCGCCCTGTCGCGTGAGCCGCTTGACCCAGCACCGAAAGCAACTCCTGTGCCAAATCCAGCGCATCCACAGTCAAGTAGTAGCGTGCCAGGGTGAGATCCTCAAAATCGGCCACAGCGGTAGGCAGGGCAGCAGCGCTTTGCGCCTGATAGCTCGCGGCCCAGCCCGTCACCGGTTCGATCTGACCCGCGGCCAAGTGCAGTCGGGCGGTGTAGGCTGTAGCAAGCCGAGCCAAACGCGGCACCCCCGTTGCCTGAAGCAAGGCATTAAGCTGGGCGAGGGCTGCCCATGCCGCGGGTAGATTACCTTGGGCTTGATACAGGCGCACCCAAAAGAGCAGCCCCCAGCGCAAATCCTCGCTCAACCCACCCTGGCGCGACAAAGTAGTTCCGGCGTGCAAATGCTGATCCGCACTCACCAGATCATTGCGTTCACGCGCGATTTCGCCCAAGATAGACCGAGCCAATCCCAACGGCGGGATGATGTCGTTTGCGCGCAAGGCTTGGTGGCAACATGCCTCGGCCTGATCCAAATTACCCTGGGCAATGTAGACCAGGGCCATCTCACATTGGGCATTGATAGCAAGATAAGAGACCCCTGCGGCTTGGGCTAGCTCTGCGGCGCGACCATAGGCGTCAAGTGCTTGAGTTAATTCGCCAGCCAGTTCATGCGCCAAGCCCAACGTATCATACGCACGGGCGCGGGCGTGCAGGTCGCTGCTCGGCAAGCGTGCCAGACCTGCCTGGGCCAATTCTTGGGCTTGCTCTGCTTGACCTTGTTGTGCAGCCAAGGCTCCTCTGTAGACGGCGGCAAGTCCAGCCAGTGCCTCCCCATCGGATGACGGAGCCGCGGTCAAAGCGGCTTCTGCCTGGTCGAGATATTGCGCGGCCAACGTCAGGTTGCCCGCCAGATAGAAGGCGCGCGACGCGTGCAGGCTCAAGCGCGGGCGGCTGTGTAGCAGGGCTGTGGGCAGCGCTTCTACACGGCTGACCAACGCCGACATCTCCCCACTTGACCAGGCAGCAGCACGCTGAATCAGTCGTTCCAGCAGATCTGCGGCCAATGTTGGATTGTGGGCAACAAAGCCATAGTGCAGTGCCTCCAAAACCAGGTCATTGCTCTCGCACCAGTGGGCTGCTTTGGCGGCAATGGCAGCCTCTTCGGCGGGAGTCAACTCCGTGCGGAGATAGTCGGCAAAGAGGTGGTGATAGCGATACCAACGGCGTTCGTCGTCCAGGGGAATGAGGAAGAGATTCGCTTGTTCCAAATGGACGAGAAGTGTACGGCTATCGCTGCGCCCAGTCACCGCGTCACAGAGAGGCGCACAGAAGCGGTCTAGCAATGCGGTCTGGATCAAGAAGCTGCGAATATCAGCACTTTGCCGGTTGAGCACCTCTTCGGCAAGATAGTCAAAGACGTAGCGGTGGCTGCCGCGGAAGGCTTGGATAAAACCAGCCGCTTGCTCGGGGGCACGCTCCTGCAACGAGAGCGCAGCCAGATGCAGCCCAGCAATCCAGCCTTCAGTGCGTGCAGCCAGGATGTCAACCCATTCGGGCTTGAGCTTAAGTTGCATAATCTGGTTAAAAAAGTCGCTAGCCTCGTCCACGGTGAAACGCAGATCTTGGGTGCGTACTTCGGTCATCTCGCCGCGCACACGCAGTTGGGGCAGAGCCAAAGGTGGGTCTGCACGCGTGATCAGGATCAGGTGGGCGTGGGCTGGCAGATGGTCGATCAGCCGCTGGAGTAGCGTATGGATAAGGGGGTGGTGGATCTTGTGGTAGTCATCCAAGACCAAGAGAAGCCCAGGCTGGGGCGCGCCAGGGTGGGAAGCTAACCATTGCCCAACCGCGGCGACATCGTGAATCAGCGCAGCCGCCAGCGTCTCCTCATCAGGCAGATAAGGGGCATTCAAGTAGGGCTGTAGGCGGTCAGCATCGTCCGGCGCAAGTTTGTGCAATGCGGCGGCTAGATAAGTGAGGAAGTGGACAGGGTCATCGCGCTCGTCCAGGGCAAGCCAAGCCACCCACTCCGCTGGGGGCCGCTCACCTGCAATTGTGTGGAGCCAATCAATGACGAGTGAACTTTTGCCATATCCAGCAGGTGCACAAACCAGGGTGAGCTTGGCAGCATGATGCAGACCCGCTTGAAGCCGTTGCACCAACCGTGGTCGCAGCACGCCAACCGCACGTCTGGGCGGAACCTGTAGTTTAGTTTCAATCAGAACAGGCATCACAACCGGCTTCCTAGGGGGGCGGCGGCAGCAACTATCGCACGATTGGAAGGCCCTCCATCACAATCCATGCCATTCTATTATGGCATGAATCAAGCTATTTTCCGTTACTTGTATACCCTAATCTAGGTCTGCACACCTAACTTTGCCTGTTGATTTAACCTTTTAATCGTCAAGCAATCCACAAATCAAGCAATCAACAAATCAATAAATGCCTAGCCCTACTACCCCTAAACCGCCATCGTACGCCGCGTATGGGCGCGACCGATCTGCGCAGTATCCTCGCGATGCCCTGCAATAACGCGTGCGCCCGCATCCACCTTCTCGCGGATATCATCTGGCCCTGCTGTTTCGAGGAAGGCAATGCCATGCTTTAGACAAGCCGCGCGCACACGATGACGCACTTCTGCAATCTCCGGCGGGAAGGGATTTGGTACATGCAAATAACCCAGCGACAGGCTTAAGTCGCCCGGCCCCATCTCGGCAAAACCAAGACCAGGAACGCTGAGAATTTCTTCAATATAGGGAATGGCGGCGGCAGATTCGATCTTCACCCCCAGCAACAATTCCCCTTCTGGATTCAGCGGCCACGGCTCGGCCAAACGCAAATAGGTATCGCGGTCTACACCCCAAATCGGCGCGGCAGAAGGTTCAGAGCCAACCCCACGTCCCCCCTTCCCCAACCCCTCACCAACACCAATCTGATTGATGGGATAGCGGCACGACTCGACAAAGGCGCGTACAGCATCAGTGGATTCAGCTTGACAGAGCAGAATGCCATGCACACCACGCGCCAAAATTTGTCGAAACTGCCACGCATTAAAGCGCACGATCTCGCCCGAAGTGCCTTCCACGGGCGCTTCAACAATCACCGTGGGCATTCGATGACCGCTGCGCGTAGGCCCACCATCCACCAGTCCGCGCATATACGCATCCAACCCGGTCATATCGAATGCACCATGTTCCATGCCAACATTGATATAGTCAGCCCACGTCTCTGCATCCTCCTTGCCTTGTTCATATGTGAGAACATGTCCAGTGTGTCCACCAATGTAATAGATAGGTTGATCTTGAGCGAGCAGTTCAATGGCGCGATTGATACGTGGGGACATGAGAATGATCCTTAGCTTGAGAAAATATCTGTTAATGCTGGAGAAAGTTCTGGATACTTAAAAGCAAATTGTTGGTCAATGAAACGCTGTGGGATGCAGCGTCTACCTGTTAATGCCAACTCGGCTTCTGTCCCCATCATACGCGCACCGAGTCGAACTGCAAAATCAGGGACAGGCGGACTCCACGGTCGATGGAGCACACGCCGCAGCGCGGCCATAAATTCGGCATTGGTTACGGGATTCGGGCCAGTGGCATTGAAGGTGCCAAAAATATCGGGACGTTCAATCGACCAAAGAAACATCTCGTTGAGATCATCCAAGTGCAGCCAACTGATATATTGCTCGCCACTGCCAGTTGTTCCCCCCAAGAACAATTTCGTCATCCTTGCCAGCGTCTTTAACGCTCCCCCACCCGCGCCCAACGTAAAGCCGATGCGTAACAATACCTGTCGGGTAGCAGGATGTGCTTGGGCATTGAAAGCCTGCTCCCATTGTTCGCAAACTTGCACAGAGAAGCCTTCACCATGCGGGGAAGTTTCGTCACAGAATTTTTGCGTATTGCCATAGATGGCAAGGGAAGCGGCTTGAATGGAGACCGGAGGGCGCACGGTACACTCGCTGATCGCCTCGGCAATAATATTCACAGAATCCAAGCGCGAACTGAGGATGATGCGCCGATTCTTTGGGGTATAGCGACAGTTCACACTCTTGCCGGTAAAATTGATGACCGCTTCTGCACCATCCAAAGCATACTTCCAAATG
>JBBQIG010000366.1:0-5902 GCA_038324715.1 Anaerolineae bacterium
GCGTCCGCTCCAGCACCAGGTGGTGTTGTCGCCGCCTTTCGTTCCGGATAGAGCTGGGCATTCTGCTGGCGTGCGCGAAAGAGCGGGATCTTCACTGCCGCCTCGGTAATTTCCATCGTCGTGGCAATATCCTCATAGCTATAATCTTCCCAGTAGCGAAGAACAAGAGGCAGCCGATATTCTGGCTCCAACTGCTCCAACAGCCGTTGCATTTCGCGGTTCTGCTCGCGTACCAAGGCTTGTCGCTCTGGTAAGGGTCCATCTCCAGTCATATTTTCCAAGACCGGATTATCATCAATAGAAACAAAAGTCATGCGGCGCTTACGCAGCCGATCAATGCAATGATGATTGGCAATTGAAAACAACCACGTACTGAACTTATGATCTACATTGTATTGGCGAAGGTTGGCATAGGCTCGTAAAAAAGTCTCCTGTGCCGCGTCCTCCGCCTCTTGTGCATTGCCCAACATACGATAGGTGAGGTTGAAAATCGGCTTTTGATACGCCTGTACCAGCAAGCCAAAGGCACGTTGGTCACCCTTCCGCGCCTGCTCAACCCACACCAATTCCTGATCATCCATAATAATAAGTCCTGCCAGGATTTGGATTGCCTTACTCAAAACAACAAAAATGTACCTCTACAAACTTACTACGCACTGTGGCAGAAAAGGTTTCACCCGAAGCAATGAATAGGGTATCCCAATTGTAAGTTTCTCTCCACTTCTCTCTCTATTCTAGCGGCGTTAGCGCCTATGCCCAACTAGCGCACCCTAGTAAAAGTGGCATCCGCTTACTTTGGACGTCGTTTAACAGATTCATGCGTATCTTTTTGTTGCTGGTCTAACGCCTCGTTTATAATGAATAGACTAGACATAGGGGCAAGGCATGCCTTGCCCCTTCATTGATTATGCGACGATCATATGACGGTTATTATAACGAGTGTAACAGTTACTGTGACAGTGATATGACCACCTTTACGATCGAAGGATTAAACTAATGCGCCTTACTTATCCATTCTCCGCCATCGTGGGCCAGGAACGTATGAAGCGCGCCCTCATCCTCAATGCCATCAATTCCCAAATTGGTGGCGTCCTCATCCGCGGTGAACGGGGTACGGCCAAATCGACCGCCGCACGCGCACTGGCTGCGCTGCTCCCCAGCCTTGATGTGGTGGAAGGGTGTCCTTTTGGCTGTGAACCCAGCCGTCCAGATCTCTTCTGTGACGACTGCCAGGCACGCCTTGCACTAAACGGGCAATTACCGACCACACAACGCCCCACTCCGTTTGTTGATCTACCCGTGAGTGCCACTGAAGACCGCGTGGTGGGCACGCTAGACATCGAAAAAGCCATTCAACGGGGTGAACGTCACTTTGAGCCAGGCATCTTGGCAGCAGCCAATCGCGGCGTGCTCTATGTAGACGAGGTTAATCTGCTCGACGACCATGTGGTCGACTTGCTCCTGGACAGCGCCGCAATGGGCGTCAACGTGGTGGAGCGCGAAGGCATCAGCTTCCAGCACCCCGCACGTTTTGTCCTCGTCGGTTCCATGAACCCCGAGGAAGGCGATCTGCGCCCTCAATTGCTCGACCGTTTTGCCCATGCCGTGGATGTGGTTGGCCTGACCAATGCGGGTCAGCGCGTGGAAGTTCTGCGCCGCCGCATTTACTTTGAGCAAGACCCCGATGGCTTCATCGCTGCCTATGCCGAAGCCGAAGAAGAACTGGCAGAGCGCATCGTTGCGGCACGCGCACGCTATGCCTTGGTGAAATATTCCGAGAAAGATATGTACACCATCGCCGCGCTCACCTCCAGTTTCAAGGTAGATGGACATCGTGCCGACATCGTGATCCTACGCACAGCCCGCGCCCATGCAGCCTTTGAGGGACGGCTTCAAATCAATGACCGCGACATCTTGGTTGCGGCTGAGTTAGCCTTGCCTCACCGCATGAAGAAGCAGCCCTTCCAAGATTCGGTACTCAACCCGGATCAGATTCAGTCCAACATGCGCCAGGCCCGTGCCGAAGCCGAACAAAACGCAGCGGAAGAACAAGAGAGTCTGGAAACCCAGGGGGCAGCGGCGTCAGACGAAAAAAAAGCATAGAGGGTGATGAGGCTGACCTGGGGGAATCTGCGGATGCCGGTGAAGGCGGCGTTTCGCAGCCTGAGGGATCTCCCCAGCAAAGTTCATCGCCCGGTGATAACAAAGGGTCACGCAAACCCATTCAAGTAGGGGATACCTTCGAGACCAAACGTCTAGATACACCCCTCGACAAGATGACGCGTGAACGTGCAGGCAAGCGTTCGTATACGCGCACCGACCGCAAGCGCGGTCGCTATATCAAATCGCGTCCTGCGGGTGACCACCCGCAAGACATTGCCTTTGATGCCACGTTGCGTGCGGCTGCGCCCTTCCAGCGCCAGCGCAAGAGCGAAGAGATTAGTGGACTTGCCTTGCGGCTACGCAAGAGTGACCTTCAACGCAAGGTTCGTGTGCGCCGTACAAGCAATCTTATTCTCTTTGTCGTGGATGCTAGTTGGTCAATGGCAGCGAGTGAGCGCATGGAAGCGACAAAAGGCGCAATCTTCAGCCTTTTGCTCGATGCCTACCAACGTCGTGATCAAGTAGGACTGGTAGTCTTCCAGCGCGACAAAGCACGTTTGGTATTGCCACCAACCAGCAGTGTCGATCTTGCCCAAAAGGCTTTGCGCGACCTGCCCGTGGGTGGCAAAACGCCACTAAGCAGCGGGCTGTTTCTAGCTTGGCAAGTCATTGATGGCGCACGTCGTCGCGACAGTGAACAACGCCCCTTGATGATCTTGCTAACCGATGGCGCAGGCAACGTCAGTATGACCGGAATGCCAGCGCAAGAAGAAGCCATGCGAATTGCCGAGCTTTTTGAGCAAGCATCCCTACGCAGCATTGTTGTCAATATGGAACATGCAGCCTTCGATCGCGGCTTGGCAAACAAACTTGCCGTTGCCCTCGGTGGTGCATGCTATAATTTGCCTGAATTACGCGCCGACACATTGCTCTCTACCGTAAAACGCGAGATTGACAGCTAACCGTCACCGGAATAACCACCGGCATATCATATCTGATGCATTATTTTACACGACTGAACGAACTACCGAGGAGACGGTTTACGCCATGAATACAGCTACACCC
Organism: Anaerolineae bacterium; assembly: GCA_038324715.1. Classification (GTDB taxonomy): domain Bacteria; phylum Chloroflexota; class Anaerolineae; order Caldilineales; family Caldilineaceae; genus QEUY01. The sequence continues at coordinate 3,169 of JBBQIG010000366.1, forward strand.
CCAACAACGTCAGATCGGCAAGCCCCCCGCCCGATCAAAGGCAGCTGGGAAGATCTATTTGCCCAAGCCCAACAGCTTGCCCGCAATTACAATGATGACGCCATCGCGCTCTATGAGCGCATCTTCAATGGCCTAATGAAATTGCCCCCTGCCGCCCGCCAAGCTGGTAACCGTTATCTTTATAATTTGATGATGGCAACCGGCATCGAACTTCAGGGGTATCTGAACGTACGCGAACGCTATGACGAATCACTAGCGCTCATCGACAAGATGAGCACACTCGTGCCCGACGAAGAAAAGTCACAACTCGTCGAACTCAAGAGCGATGTGCTGCTTCAAGCTGAGCGTGGCGAAGAAGCCATCGAACTCCTTCGCACCCGAACGACTATCGAGGATGCAGATAGTAGTGATTGGGGACAAATTGTCTCTGCCTATATTCGGCTAAAGCAACCTGAAAAGGCACTGGAAACTGTAGACGAATTTGGTGCTTGGATTGATGAGCAAGAAGCATCATCAGCACTCACAGAGGAACAGCTTCGTGATGCCAGATCCTTCCAAGAACGGTTGCGTACAGCAGCCTTTCTTGAACTGGGGCGCATTGATGAGGCCATTCTGATCTTCGACAAACTATATGGGGAAGGTGGAGCTAATGCATTCAGCCCCCACTTGCTCTATACACGTTTGGTGACACAGGGACCTTACGACCAGGCATTGCGTTACATCGACCGCGACCAGGCTCGCCCGGTACGCGCAGCCTTCTGGCGCGGCCTAGTCCATCGCTACATGGGCGCACAGGATAAAGCAACGAAGATTTGGGAAGCCGCGCTCAAAGATGAAATCGTACGCAGCGACCAAGAGAGCATCGTAGAGCATGTCCTTACCCAATACTATTTGGGTGACCCCAAGCGCGAAGGTCTGGAGATCCTGCTTCGTGCCCAACGTGAACAGCAACGCATCGCTTGGATGCTCTTCCTGCTCACAGGCATTGGCTGGCTCGTGCGTGCCGACTATGGTGCAGCCCACAGCAACATCAAATTGGCAGTGGCGCAAATCAAGTCGATTGGCGAGGGCAAAACCCTTTCCAGTCACTATTGGCGCTTTGTCAAGGATTTGACTGCGCCAGAAGAAGTTCAACAGTTTGCTCAATACTTCGATACCAGCGAAGATGACGTCCCCCTGATCTCGGAACCAGCCTCCGCTGAATCAGAGACTTCTAATGTAGATACAGATGCAGAAACAGATGTAAAAACAGAGGAAGAAGAAGTATCTGACAGCGACACAGCCGAAACAAGCACATGAGTACCCAGCCCAACGCAACAAGTGCAGACCTAACTGAAATGAAAGAGTGGCGGGCATTTGCCCGCCACTTGGCAGATATCAGTGCATCTATCATCAAACCCTATTTTCGCACTGACTTCCAGGTCGATCTCAAAGCCGACCTTTCGCCTGTCACCATTGCCGATATGAAGGCCGAAGAAACGATGCGCGAAACAATTATGCGCGCCTATCCCGACCACGGCATTTTGGGCGAGGAATTTGGTCATCACCAACCCGACGCATCCTATCAATGGGTACTAGATCCCATCGACGGCACCAAGAGCTTTATCACCCACAGCTACCTCTTTGGCACGCTCATTGCGTTAGTAAAAAATGGCAAGCCGATCCTAGGCGTCATCAACCACCCCATCTTCGCAGATTTCCTCATCGGGGATGGTCATCAGGCGCATCTCAATGATCGCCAGGTACATGTCCGCCCCTGTGCGCGCATTGAAGATGCAGTCTTGCTCAACACCTCCCATTGGAGTGTCTATAAATATCAGAATGGCGAAGCCTTTTCTGCCCTAACGCAACGCGTGCAACGCTATAACAATTGGGGCGATTGTCATGGCTATTATCTTGTTGCATGTGGCGGTGCAGATATTATGACCGACCCGATCCTTAGCTCGTGGGATTTAATGGCGCTCATCCCCATCATTGAGGGCGCAGGAGGCCGCATCACCGATTGGCAAGGTGGCGACCCAATCACTGGCAACGGTGCAGTTGCCACCTCCGGTGAGATTCACGATGCCGTTATCCGTGCGCTCAACCCAGAGCCATAGCCTTCTCCCCATCGCATGGGGCAACAGATTGCAACAACAAATAGATATACAAAGAGGTCGATTCTCCCATAGAGACCGACCTCTTTTTGCTGCTAGACTTCTTGTAGCTAAATTATCGAATCACTGATCAGAGCAACAAACTCAAGGCAACATATAAAGATACCAGTAGGTATCCTGGGGATAAATTTTCTGCGCCCGATCGCTCCAAATAAAACCACCAACTCGACCTATATCGCGAATCCGCCTATCAACCTGCCGCAGTGACGTCGCCAAATCTTCTGGCACATCATTGCCCAGTCGCTTTAGAATCTCCTCAATGCGTTGACGGTTACGCATCTCAAAGGGAAATTCCACGCGAGCACGTTGGCGGTCATTTTCATTCTCATCCAAAAACCACTTCAGACTATCCAAACGCGCCTTCATCTCCCGCTGCAAACGCTGATGAAAACGCGTCTTCAAGCTGCGAATGATCTCGTCGGCGCGGCTCTGTGCTGCGTCAAGTCGTTGTTGTTGAGCCGGAGTCAATGCGTCTCGCTCACTGTTTAGTCGATGTAAGCGCGCCAACAAATCGCCACCTGTCATACGGATATTCTGATCACCCTCAGATGTGCGAATAATGACGGTGCGATAGACTT
>JBBQIG010000367.1:0-5886 GCA_038324715.1 Anaerolineae bacterium
GTAAACCTGGATAGGACGCCCCGCTCACTTGCAACGAGGGACAATGAAGGGCATTCTCTTACCAAACACTGGGGATCTTCAATCCCAGATGCGGATCATTACACAACATCGCACGGCGCGTCTGAGTATGCTTTGGTGCAATTACCCAGCTATTGCTCCCCAAGCCTTCCGAAGGCTGATTCACCCACTCTCGAATTTTTTCATACTCATTCAGCAGCAAACCCGCGGTTGAAAGCAAACGCGTGCTCTCTTCATCCCCCACCGCTTCCATGACAAGTGGCGTTTTGGCAGGATAATCCGGCTCCAACTCTGCCGCTCGTATTGGCCCCAGCTTTACCATCAACTGCAACCGCGTCAACTCGCTCTCCCAGTTAACGGATAAAGTCCACGAGAGCATCTTGCTCTGCGTCACGACATCTTCCACCCGCCAGCTTTGTGGCGAAAGGCGCAACACATTGAATTCGGCACCTAAGCGATTTGGATGCGCTTCCACATAGGCATTGATACCCGCCACATAGGCTTCCAGTACCGACAGCGTTTCCGCGTCTAGTTGAGCCGTCTCACTCTGCGCCGCACGACGGAAGCCGATAATGCGGCTAAAGCGATCGACATCCAGCGCCGATTCACCAAAGACCTCTGCCAAAGTCCCATCGGCAAGACGTCGATTTTGCTCCATCTGCCACAAGCGGTCTTGAGCGTGGGTATATCCTTGCGCAAAGAAGAGGTCGAATTGATTCTGTGCATAGATATGGGGAATCCCATGTTTATCGCGCAGAATTTCTACGGGTTCACCTAGCCCAGGTATCTCAATCCGCCCACTCAATTTCGGCGTGGGTCGTTGAACCAATCCCCAATAAATATAAAAGAAGAAGCCGCCCACTAGGACAACCAGAACGACAAGCAAAACTATAGCTACAAACGCAAGCTGTATCGACATCTCTTATCCTCAATAGTCATACCTTGCGGGGCAATGGTTGTTGACTCACAAGGTTTAAGCTTTCTTCAGCAAATCAGCAACAATCAACACGGGCTGCCTTATGTGCGCCATGGGTTGAGCATGGTCTGGAGCAACAGGGGTGCGCCGATCCTAATGTTGTCACGGCGCGTCAAAAGCCACACCACCAGATCAGCAACATCTTGTGGTTGCAGCGATTTGCGCGGGTCTAAACCCGCTTCATCCTCGCGCATCTCCGTGGTCACCATACCAGGGCAGATCACATCCACACGGATGCCATGCCCCTGATTTTCGCGCTGAATGTACTCACTCAACGCATTCAGCGCATGCTTGCTAACCCCATAGGCCCCGTCGCCGAGAAAATGGTCCGTGGCTGATTCCGAACTGATATTGATAATGTGTCCTCGTTTTTTATTACGCATGTGAGGCAAAACAGCACGAGACAACAAGAACGGTGCGCGTAGGTTAACAGCCATCACCTGATCCCATGTCGTCACCGTATGTGTATGGATCTGCCCACCCGCATAGATACCTGCATTGTTCACAAGAATATCAACCCCGCCATAGGTATCCACGGCAGTCCACACCACCCGATCCACATCTTCTTCGCGCGCCACGTCAGCGCGCACCGCACAGGCTTGCCCTCCAGCAGACCGGATCGCATCCACAGTGGCGGAAATTGGCTGCGGTCGCCGCCCGCAAACCACCACATTGGCACCCAGTTTGCCCAACGTTTGGCTAATCGCCGCGCCAATGCCCGTGCCACCACCGGTTACAATTGCGTTTGATCCCTTAATCTTATCCATCGTCTCGCGCGACCTATTCGTTTCGATGTGAGCGCTGCTGTTCCAATATCCCCACACTGGCAATTCTAGCACTATAAGCACATTCAGTCTGCGAGGAATATACCCTGTTGTCACCCATTTGCCTAAGCAGCCCTAATCAGAGTTTCGACCAATGCTCTTCGCTGCACTAGTGCAACAGTTTTGCCATGCACAGGTAGCTCGTAATGCCTCATATTGCGTTCAGTGCAGTTGCCCTTCTGAGCAACAACTGATGTAGAATCGAGAATTACAAGATGTCCGCATCACAAGCAGAATCATACTGGATAAAAGAGCCTCTTCATGCACATAGAAAAACCGTCTCTTGTTGTAGGCGTTACAACCCGTCACGGCAACGATGAATGGATTAGCAAAAACTCCAAAAACTATCTCAATACCCTGAGCATGTTGGGTGTGACACCCGTCATTTTGGCACCTGATGCGCCCGCGCAGCTGCCCACCGGAGTGAGTTACCATCCAGACGCACAAGGGCGGTTGAATGCTGAAATTCTTAGCTACTTAGATGGCTTGATTTTATCCGGTGGAGGCGATGTCCATCCCCACTACTTCGGCGCTGAATTAAACGGTGCCGAGCCTGAAAGCATTGATCTTGCGCGCGATGAGCTAGAGCTAGCTCTAGCGCGTACGGCCTTGGAAATGGACATGCCCCTCTTTGGCATCTGTCGCGGCTGTCAGCTTCTCAATGTCGCGGCTGGCGGTAGTATGTTCCAACATTTTACGGGGCACCGATCACCCAAGGATTCTACAGCCTTCCATGATGTCGTTGTCACGCCCCAGAGTCGTTTCCATCAAATTGTGGGTGAAGAATCCTTTGCCGTCAATACCTTTCACCATCAGGGCATGGATCAAGCCAGCATTGCACCCATTTTTACGCCCAGCGCAACAGCGTTCCCCGATAGTTGGCTTGTGGAAGCCTATGAAAGCGCCACCCACAACTGGGTGTTTGGCGTGCAATGGCACCCGGAGCGCACGTTTGAATTGAGCGAACCCCATCTGCGCCTCTGGCAGAGCTTTATGGAAGCCTGTACTCATCGAGCTACATACCGTCAGCCATGAAGACTTCCCTCTTTGATTATCCGCTCGCGTCAGAAGCAATTGCCCAAACACCTGCCGAGCCGCGCGACAGTAGCCGACTTCTGGTGCTAGATCGTGCGAGCGGCAAAGTCGAACATCGCCACTTCCGCGACATCGGCGACTATCTTCATGCAGGGGATCTACTCATTGCCAACGATACGCGCGTCATCCCTGCGCGTCTCTGGGCGCATAAGGCCACTGGCGGTCGCATAGAAGTTTTCTTGCTCAAACAGCTTGACGAAGTTGGCGCAGAATGGGAATGCTTGGTACGCGGACGCAACGTAAATGAAGGTCTTACCTTGACCCTTATTCCCCATGAACCCATGCCAGGATCCCCGCTTGAAACCGTGAGTGCAACGGTTACAGCCGTCAAGCCCAACGGAGCGCGCCACATCCGTTTTTCACAGCCAATCGTACACTTGCTAGAGCAACTTGGTGAAATTCCCCTGCCCCCCTACATCACGCAATACACAGGCGACCCCACACGCTATCAGACAGTCTACAGTCGTAGCGAGGGTAGCACTGCGGCTCCTACGGCGGGCTTGCATTTCACGCCAGAACTGCTAATCTCCTTACGCAATCAAGGTGTTCAGTTTGATGCTGCCACACTCCACGTCGGCCTCGATACTTTTCAGCCTGTTGCGGTAGAGGAGGTTGAAGATCATCCGATTCACAGTGAGTGGGCCGAACTCAAGAGCGATGTAGCACGTCGTATAAACGAGCAAACGTTACAAGGTGGACGCGTGGTTGCAGTGGGAACCACTTCTGTACGCACCCTCGAATGGGCTGCCACAGGTGCACAGGATGTTGACCCCTATGATGACCAAGCCTGTCCCTGGCAGCGAACCGCTGCCTTTGCCGGGTATGTTAATTTATTCATCCGTCCCGGCTATCGCTTCCGCGCCGTCGATGCACTCATTACCAACTTTCACCTACCCCGGTCCACCCTTCTTCTCCTGGTCAGCGCCTTCATCGCTCAGGCACATCCAGATGATCCCGATGCAGGTCGGCGCATCCTACTCAGCACCTATGCTGACGCGATGAGGTTAGGATATCGCTTCTTTAGCTTTGGTGATGCCATGTTGATCCTCTAAGAATGCAAAACCCGGATGCTTACGCATCCGGGCTATACTTGAAGCGAACTCACCCCAATGAGCCAGGAGATCGACTTACGACTTAAGCAAATGTTTCTGCAACTTGCCCATCGCATTGCGCGGCAATGTCTCTACTCGATAAAATTGCTTGGGTACCTTAAAGCTAGCTAGCTGCTGGCGGCAGAAAACTGTTAGTTCCTGGTCATCCAACGCACTTGTACAAACCACATAAGCCACGGGCACTTCTCCCCATTCAGGATGTGGCGTGCCAATGACTGCCGCCTCGGCAATTCCAGGAATCGTCACCAGAAGTTCTTCAATCTCGCGTGGATAAATGTTGAAGCCACCACTGATGATTAACTCATGGCGACGACCTAACAAAGTCACATAGCCACTATTAGCATCTTGCTGGGCAATATCCCCTGTATGAAACCACTGTTGTCCCAGTGTGTCATGGCTAAAGCTGGCAGCAGTCTTCTCCGGTGCATTCCAATACCCTGAAAAGACATTCCCTCCGCGCACCAATAGCTCACCTTCCACACCTGCAACAACATCTTGGCGGCTATCGTCAACAATTCGAATCGTAACGCCAGGCAGCGGAGTCCCCACACTTCCTGCAATCCGCTCTCCTGCATAGGGATTACTCAGGTTCATCCCCGTCTCGGTCATCCCATAGCGCTCAAGGATCGTATGCCCGGTAAGTATCTGGAAGGTCGCAAATGTCTCTGCCGCCAAAGGCGCGCTGCCAGAACAGAACAAGCGCATGGAACTTAAGTCGACTGACGCAAGACTCTGTAACTCCTCCACTAAACGCACATAAACTGTTGGCACAGCAAAGAAGAGAGTTGGCTCGCCACTTAGCAGTTCTTGCAAGGTCGTGTTAGCTTCAAACTTGGTGCGCAACAAAATTGTAGCGCCAGCCGCTAACGCACAATGCAGACCAACCACTAGCCCATGCGTATGGAAGAGGGGCAAACAGAGTAGCAAAACATCATCAGGCTGCCATGCCCACGCCGCCAGCAATCCCGTTACAGTTGCCAACACATTACTGTGGGAAAGCATAGCGCCTTTGCTACGTCCAGTCGTTCCCGACGTGTACATGATCATTGCCAAATCTTCGGCTAAGACTAGAGGCGGTATCCATGCAGCATCGCTACTCCATTGGGATAACTCTTCAGCAAGCACAAAGGGCAGATCGCCTTCTGGCGCATACCCCGCATCTGCCAGCACAGAAACCTGCTCTCGTTCTGTTACCACCAGGCGCGGCTCACAGTCCGCAAAGATGTGACCGATCTCCATGCGTCGATACCTCAGATTCACTGGCACCATGATCGCGCCGACTTTGATGACGGCAAGGTATGCAATCACAAACTCAGGAGAATTGCCCAGAAAAAAAGCCACACGATCACCCTCGTAAAGCCCCCAAGTGTGAAATCCCACAGCAAGGCGGTTAACCGCAGCAGTAAGCTCGGCATAGGTGTATGTAGAAGTCACGCCATCAGCAGCAAAGCGCAAAGCAACCTTTTCAGGATGGCGCTGTGCAGCAATTGCAAACAACGCATGAAGGTTCATAGTTGTTAGACACCTTAAAATTTCCAGTAAAAATTCAGTATAAATAGATTTGATTAATATAAATAGATTTGATTAAACGACTTGTTAGGGAGTGATTTTAGGTATGAAGGGAACAATACACCAAAGGAGGAAAAAAGGGTAAGCGGTAACATTGAGGTAGAACGAGTGGCATTAAATTACAGAAAACAGGGAAGAAGAAAGTAAGCCCAATAAAAAAGGACAGGTGAAGGGGAAGGTTGTGGTTGGCAATGACCTACTCTCGCATACAGTTGCCCATATACTACCATCGGCGCGGGCGGGCTTAACTGCCGGGTTCGGGATGGGACCGGGTGTACCTCCGCCGCCTATA
>JBBQIG010000368.1:0-5876 GCA_038324715.1 Anaerolineae bacterium
TCGTCCAAGGATGGCTCGAACCTCTGGGCATCGAACGATTGCCCTCTATCTATGGATTATTTGGTGCAACCTGGGCACTCACCATCTTCACATATCCCTACCTCTTTCTGAGTATCCGTGCGGGGCTGCGCAACCTAGACCCAGCACTTGAAGAAGCCTCCCGCAGTCTAGGCTATAGCCCGTGGCGCACTTTCCTGCATGTAACGCTTCCCAATCTGCGTCCTTCTATTGCCAGTGGAGCGCTTTTAGTTGCGCTCTACGTCCTGAGTGATTTTGGTGCAGTCTCGCTCTTGCGCTTTAGCAGCTTTACCCGTGCCATTTATGTCCAATATGGCAGCAGTTTTGATCGCAGCCTGGCATCTCTACTGGCCCTCGTATTGGTTTTCATTAGTCTCCTGTTGCTCGTAGCGGTCCAACAGATGCAAGGAGCAACACGCTACCACCGCACGGGTGTAGGCTCAAGTCGCCGCCAACTTCCATTACGGCTGGGTGCGTGGCGCTGGCCCGCAATCCTTCTCTGTACCATTGTTGTCGTTGCCTCGCTGATCCTACCCGCCAGCGTGATCACCTACTGGCTCATCCGCGGTTTATTGGCAGGGGAATCGTTGGTTCCATTGTGGGCGGCACTGGTGAATAGCATACGTGCGGCTGGATTAACATCAGTGGTTGCCGTAATACTTGCACTACCGGTGGCCTATCTAGCCGTGCGTTTTTCTGGGCGTTACAGCACTTCGGTATATAACCTAGCCTATATCGGCAATGGTCTTCCCGGCATCGTCATCGCGCTTAGCTTGGTCTTCTTTGGAGCAAACTTTCTTCCCGTTCTTTACCAAACGCTGGCAATGCTCGTCTTTGCCTATATCGTACGCTTTTTACCAGAAGCGACCGGAACACTGCGTTCGGGGTTACTCCAAATTAGTCCGCGCTTAGAAGAAGCTGCGCGTACGCTCGGCTTCAATCGGCGGCAAGCCATCAGCCGCATAACAATCCCCCTCCTGCAGCCAGGGATCTGGGCGAGCATAGCACTCGTTTTTCTGAGTACCATCAAGGAACTTCCTGCAACATTACTACTAGGCCCAACCGGGTTTTCTACATTGGCGACACAAATATGGTCAGCCACCAGCGAAGCATTTTACACACGCGCAGCAGCCCCCGCGCTTATCCTGCTGGTTATATCCGGCTTGAGCATCGTTCTCATCCTGCGACAAGAAGAGCGTGGTGGGCTGTGACATTATTTACTTCTCTTCAAGTAGGACTGGTGACATGGGCGTAGCTATACGAAACGCAGCAAAGCAATATGGTGTTATCTCCGCAGCGCGCGACATCACATTAGAGCTTCCAAAAGGCCAACTCATGGCACTCCTGGGGCCTAGTGGTTGTGGCAAAACGACAACGCTACGACTGATTGCTGGTTTTGAGCGGCTGGATGCAGGCGAAATTGAAGTTGCAGGCCAAATCGTTGCACGACCAGGCTTCCACCTACCCCCAGAGCAACGTCGCATTGGCATGGTCTTTCAAGAATATGCGCTCTTCCCACACCTGACAGTAGCCCAAAATGTGCGTTTCGGACTACACAGTTACAAAAAAGATGTCTCGCAACGCGTTGCAACGGTTCTGAACCTCGTCGGCCTAGATGGCCTAGATAAGCGGTTTCCGCATGAACTCAGCGGAGGGCAACAGCAACGCGTGGCACTCGCACGTGCACTCGCCCCAGAACCAGGATTGATCTTGTTGGATGAACCATTTAGCAACCTTGATGCTGGATTGCGTGTGCGTGTACGCTCAGAAGTACGGAGTATTTTGCGTCAAGCCAATGCCACCGCCATTTTTGTCACCCACGATCAAGAAGAAGCATTAAGTCTGGTTGACGTTGTAGCAGTGCTCATTGATGGAACCGTGCGCCAAGTTGCCCGCCCACAACAACTCTACCACCAGCCAGCAGACCGCGACGTTGCAGCCTTTCTGGGCGACGCAAACTTTCTGATCGGCACTTCCACTGGCAGGCGGATCGAGTGTGAACTTGGAACATTAGAATCAATTGTAGAGAATCAAGGTGAGGTCGATATCTTGGTGCGCCCTGAAAATATAGCGGTTATGCCAGCAGGGGCCGATTCACCAAATCGCGTGCGCAACATTATTTTTTTTGGTCACGATAAAATTGTGACCATACAGCTAGCCTCAGGTTTGCAGGTTGACGCACGACTGGGGCCAATGTATCATTTCGCAGTTGGTCAACCTGTGCAAGTGAAGGTTGAAGGGCCAGTCATGAGCTATTGCCGTCCTATTCACTAAGATCCCACTAATATACATGAGCAAGATCTAGGAATAATGTGAGGATGTAGGCTGTTCAACTAAGATAAAAATTCAGAAGGAAAGACAAATGCAAGTTGCAGTTGGTAATGATCATGCAGGACTTCCTCTAAAAGCCACGGTTGTGGATGAGTTGAAGCGTTTGGGCCATGAAGTAGTCGATTGTGGGACAAACGAGCCCCAGTCCGTCGATTTTCCCGATTTCGCAGGGATGGTGGGTCGTGCACTCCAAGAAGGCACAGTAGAACGGGGCATACTACTCTGTGGCAGTGGTGTGGGCGTCTGTATTGCCGCCAACAAGTTGCATGGGGTGCGCGCAAGTATCGCCCATGACACCTACAGCGCACACCAGGGCGTGGAACATGATGGAATGAATGTCTTGTGTTTGGGAAGCCGTATTATTGGCGAGGCAGTCGCGCGCGAGCTAGTCAGCGCCTTTGTCAATGCTCACTTCCAAGAAGAAGATCGCTTTATTCGGCGCGTCAACAAAATCAATGCAATGGAAGCCACTGGCAAGGCACTAGCAAGCTAATTCAGCACTCCAACGGGGTAAAGGTGTAAGGTCACTCATGAAACGTATTGAACAGCCTGTGTTATTGGTGGTCTTTGGCGCATCAGGCGATCTTGCCAATCGCAAATTAATCCCGTCACTCTATAACCTGGCCTACCAAAACCTTCTCCCCCCCAACTTTACAATCGTGGGTTTCTCGCGCACGCAGTACAGTGACGAAGAATTCCGCGAGTTGGCACGCAAGGGTGTCGAAGAATATGGCCCAAATGGACTTGATGATCATACGTGGCACTGGTTCTCACAAGGTCTCTTCTACCAAACAGGCAACTATGACGACCTCGAAAGCTTCAAAAAGCTTGCAAAGCGTATTGACGAGATTGAAAAAAAGCGCCCCACCAACGGCAACCATATCTACTACTTAGCAACACCCCCCTCTGTCTTTGAGCCTATCACCACGTTGATTAGCGAGGTAGGGTTGTGCCATGCGGACATGGAAGGACAACGACGCATTGTCATTGAAAAGCCCTTTGGTCATGATCTAGAGAGTGCACGCGCACTCAATCAACATCTGCTCCATCTATTTCGGGAAGACCAAATCTACCGAATTGACCACTATCTTGGCAAGGAAACTGTACAGAATCTACTTGTCTTCCGCTTTGGCAATGGCATCTTTGAACCCGTTTGGAATCGCACCTATATCGACCATGTACAGATTACCGTGGCTGAGGCTTTGGGAATAGAAGACCGTGGCGGCTATTATGATAAGTCGGGGGCCATCCGCGACATGGTGCAGAATCACATGATGCAACTTGTTGCCCTAACGGCAATGGAACCGCCCTTTGCCTTTGAAGCGGAGGCGGTACGCGATCAAAAGGTAAATGTCTTGCGCGCCATTCGGCCCATCGACGCAACTCATGTAGATGAGCAGGTCGTTCGTGCGCAATATAGCTCTGGCGTTAGTGATGGCAAAGAAATCCCAGGATACCTTCATGAGAAAGGTGTCCCCGCCAATTCTGTTACCGACAGCTATGTGGCGATGAAGTTGGAGATCGACAACTGGCGTTGGAAGGGCGTGCCCTTCTATTTACGCACAGGCAAGGCGATGAATACCAAGTTGACCGAAATCAACATCGTCTTCCGCCGCCCCCCACTGATGCTCTTTGAGTCCATTACCGGTGATCGAGTTCCACCCAGCAACGTACTCACGATTCGCATCCAACCTGATGAGGGTATCCGCCTCTCATTTGATGCCAAGCACCCCGGCCCCACAGTTGTTATCGAACGTGTCGCAATGGACTTTTCCTACCGAGAACAATTTGGTTCCCAACCGGCGGCAGACGCATACGAACGACTACTTCTCGATGCAATTTTGGGCGATACCACCCTTTTTATTCGCCGCGATGAAGTGGAATTGGCTTGGGAACGCATTACCCGTTTGTTGGACGGCTGGAAGATGCAAGAGAATGAGATTAAAGAGCAGGGCAAAACGCTCAAGTTACCCAAGTATGCTGCTGGCACATGGGGACCTAAAGAAGCAGATGAATTACTGGCAAAGGATGGCCGCTATTGGCGCAACCCTTCCTCAGTACGGATCTCACGCTAGGGATTCACACAGAAACCATTAAACATATTCTTCATAGAATTATATTTGCAAATTATAAAGGAATCCTCGTATGAATCTAGCTAAACTCGCAGTTCGGCCCCGGCTACCAACCAGCATCGAACGCCTCGAAGAAATCGCCTACAATCTCTGGTGGAGTTGGGAAGTCTCGGCCCAAGCTCTCTATGCACGTCTAGATCAAACGCTTTGGGACGCTGTCAGTCACAATCCAATCAAACTGCTCCAGCGTATTGATCAAAACAAACTAGATGCTGCATCGACTGATCCAGACTTTCTCGGTGCCTATGCGGCGGTCATAGCCGACTTTGATCATTATATGGATCCCAATACCCCGACTTGGTACGGAACTTATCATAGTGATAAGAAAGACCAAATCATTGCCTATTTCAGCGCCGAATTCGGGTTGCACGAAGCACTGCCCATCTACAGCGGTGGTTTAGGTGTCCTCAGTGGCGATCACTGTAAAGCAGCCAGTAATCTGGGGTTACCATTCATTGGGATCGGTTTTCTTTATCCACAGGGATACTTCACACAGCGCATTGATGGGCAAGGACGCCAACAAGCCGAGTATGAAAAAATCGACTTCGCTGAAGTTCCAGCACGACCTGCGCTAGATACCGAAGGACGTGAATTGCTAATTAGTGTCGATCTACCGGGCCGCACTGTCTATGCGAAAACATGGCGCATTCAAGTAGGTCGTATTTCCATATTCTTAATGGATACCGATGTGCCACGAAATGCACCCCAAGATCGCGAACTCAGTGCTCGCCTCTATGGAGGCGACCGTGAAATGCGTATCAGTCAAGAAATTGTACTCGGCATTGGTGGTGTACGCGCCGTACTAGCACTGGGCTATAACCCGTCGATCTGGCACATCAACGAAGGTCACAGCGCCTTCCTAGGACTTGAGCGCGCACGCCACAAGGTGCAAGAATTTGGGCTAACCTTTGACGAAGCCATCGAAGCCGTACGCTCCAACACCCTTTTTACCACCCACACCCCCGTACCCGCAGGCAATGATTCCTTTGCATTTGAATTGATAGACAAATTCTTCTGGCAATACTGGGGGCAATTGGGCATTGATCGAGAGCGTTTTATCGAGTTTGCCCGCCAAGAGCTACCCTGGGGGCCACAATATAGCATGACTGTCCTGGCATTGCGCATGAGTGGCTTTGCCAACGGCGTCAGCCAGCTTCATGGCGACGTCAGTCGCGACATGTGGCGCTTTCTATGGCCCGAAACCCCAGCCGACGAAATTCCCATTGGAGCTATTACAAATGGTGTCCACACACAAACATGGCTGGCACCAGAGTTAAAAGAGCTTTACACCCGCTATCTACCCAGCAACTGGACTGAACATATAGAAGATCTAGCGACATGGGATGCCATTGAAACAATCCCCGACAACGAGTTGTGGGATGTCCACCAAGAGTG
>JBBQIG010000369.1:0-5845 GCA_038324715.1 Anaerolineae bacterium
GGTATTCTGACATAAAAGATTCGCTCCAAGTTACAAATCGACCTTTTTGCAGTGGACTCTTCAAGCTCCGAGGAAGGTGTATGAATGACTGAGTTGTAATGCTTCCTTTAAAGAATCTAACTTGAATACACATTAATTTAGAAAGTAGTCTGGATATGCAACAACTTCGGGTAGGTTTGGTCGGCATCGGCGGCAACCGCGTCGGCGATGGACGCGGCATGAGCCATGCGCGCCATCTCGCCGCGCTGGACGCAGGTAAGATTGTGGCGGTTATGGATATTGTGGGTGATGCTGCCGAACATTCCGCCCAGCAGTTGGGGGCGACAGCCTACACTGACTTTGATAGGTTTCTCCAACATGGACTTGACGTGATCATTTTGGCGACGCCGGATGTGCTCCATGCTCAACAAGCCGCATACGCGCTGGAAAAAGGGCTGGGGGTTGTCTCGGAAGTGCCAGCCGCCACCACGGTGGAGGATGGCAAGCGGCTGGTGGAGGCGCAGCGCAAGAGTGGTGGCTTTTATATGCTGCTGGAGAATTACGGCTACCGTGATGAGATTGAGTTGATCAAGCGGATGGTCGCCGCGGGTAAGTTTGGCGATGTCTATTTTGGTGAAGGCGAATATTTGCACGATTGCCGCGGGCTAAACCGCTATCCAGATGGCACATTGACCTGGCGCGGGGCCAACTTCTCTAAATATGTTTACATCTGGCACAGTCTGCGCCCCTTGCTCAACATTCTCGGTGATCGCCCCAAGAGCGTCTCTGCGATGATGACCATGCAACCGGGGCGGCTTGAGGCTGAGATTGATATACCTGACAACGTGGTGGCGCTCTTTCAAACAGAGGCACAACGTATGCTCAAGATTCGCGTGGACATCGTCTCACCGCGGCCCCATCTCATGGATTACTATGCCTTGCAAGGCACACTCGGCTCCTTTGAAGGCACACGCGGCTTTGGCGATCCGCCACGCATCTGGCTAGAAGAATTAGAGCCAGCCGCGCGCCCTGGTAAATCTGGCCCTGGCGTGCATTGGCGCAAGCTTGAAGAATTTGAGCAAGAGTTTATCCCCGACCGCGTGGCGGCACGCGCGGAATCAATGCGCACAGGGCACGGCGGGTCTGACTACTGGACTGCAAAGGCGTGGATCGATGGTTATCGAGAGGGCAAGGTCTCGCCTGTGGATGTCTTCCGCTCGCTCGATTGTTCAATGCCTGGGCCATTGGCGTTACAATCTGCCAAGCAGAACGGCATGCCTGTAGAGATTCCCGATCCGCGCACTTTCTAAAGTAGGATCACTCTTGGACTTTCAGACCTTATATTTCAAAAATGAAAGCAGGAAGCAGAGATAGCGATGGCGATTTACAACGTACATTCTCATGCTTGGGATCCAGAGAAGCATATTGCCCCAGCGACACGCGCCGAAGCAGACCGTTCGCGCGGGCGACCAATGGACTTGAGTGTAGACTTTGAGCACTTTATGGAAGAGGAAGCTGTACATTGTGCCAAGACCATTGTTTTTGGGGCGAAAGCAAGACGTACAGGCTATTGGGTCCCCGATGAATATATTGCCGAGTTTGTGGGGCGTGCGCCAGACAAGTTGATTGGCTTTGCCGCTTGTGACCCTATGCAAGAGGGCGCGCTGGTTGAGCTACGTAAGGGGATTGAGGAGTTGGGCTTGCGTGGTGTCAAGATGATGCCCATGTATGCAGGGTTTGACCCGCGCGATGAGCGTTGCCAGCCGATCTATGCCTACTGCCAGGAGCGAGGGATTCCCATTCTTTTTCACAGCGGCACCACCTTCAACCAAGATGCGCCGTTGGAATTTACGCGCCCCTGGCTCTGGGATGCAATGGGCAGTCGCTATCCAGAATTGCGGATGATTCTAGCACATGTGGGGCATCCCTTTGGCGAAGAGTGCCTGGTTGTCATTCGCAAGCACCCGCACGTCTATGCCGACATCTCTGCGCTCTTCTACCGACCTTGGCAGTTCTATAACATGTTGATTGCGGCACAAGAGTATGGCGTGACCAGCAAACTGCTCTTTGGTACTGATTTTCCCTTTGCCAAAGCGCAGGAGTCGATCAACGGGCTACGCAATGCCAACCATATCATTGGCAACAGTGGCTTGCCACAGGTGACAGAGGCAACCATTGAAGGCATTTTGCATCGAGATGTGCCACCCTTACTAGGGCTGGACTGATGGGCCCACAGATGCGCGCGCTGACACTCCCAGCATTGCATCAAGTTGCCCTGACCGATGCACCTGTGCCAGAGATTGCCGCCGATGAGTTGTTGGTGCGTACTGCTGCGGCAACCATCTGCACGTCGGACTTACATGACATTGCCGCTAACCCTTTTGGCGCAGCGTTGCCGCTTACGCTGGGGCATGAGGGTGCGGGTCAAGTGGTGGCAATGGGGGAGCAGGTGAGTGGCTTTGCTTTGGGTGATCGGGTGGTAACGCATCCTGTGCATCCCTGTGGGCATTGTCGCGCCTGTCTTACGGGAACAGCGCATCTCTGCATGAATCTGCGCCATTTTGGGCTGAACATGCCAGGAACCTTTGCCGACTATTACGTGGTACGGATGGATCGGGCGCGGCAACTGCCAGAGAAGGTCTCCTTTGCAGTTGGCGCACTCTTTGAACCGATCTGCGTCTGCCTGCAAGCTGTGGCACAGGTGCGCTTGCTTCCAGGTGAACCGTTGCTGATTTTGGGCGATGGCCCTTTTGGGCTGCTGATGGCGAGGCTGGCGCATCACCAGGGCATCGAGCAGGTGGTGGTGGCAGGGCATCAGGATTTTCGCCTGGCACGCGTGGGGCCTGGGGTGATTCCCGTAAAGACAACTGGCATCAGTGACCCGACAGACATGCTGCTAGAGGCAATCGGCGGCGAGGAGTATGGGGGTGTCATTCTGGCGACGGATGCCAAAAATGCGATTACCACTGGGCTGGCTTGTCTGCGCCGCAAACGACGCTTGGTGATCTTCGCCTCCTTGCTGGGTGAGACGCCGGTTGACTTGATGACCGTACAGGCCAAAGAGTTGGAGATTGTCGGCGCTTGCAACGATGAAGACCGGCTGGAAGCGGCATTGGCCTATCTGGTTGAGGAAGCTGAAACGCTCAACGAGTTAGTGACCCACTGTTTGCCCCTGTCTGACTATGCTGTGGCACTGGAATTGGCTGCGCATGGGCAAGATCAAGCAATCAAAGTTGCCTTAGTCATGGATGAGCAGCTTCTGTAAAGCGAAGTATCAAGATTATCAAGATAAAGAACAAACAACAGTAGCCTAAAGAACGAGCAGAGAGAACGCTATGAAAATAGTCGATGTCGAAGCAATGGTCTTGGACACGGGCAAGGATTATTCTGATCCAAACGTGGCAGCAGAGGCGCACGGGGTGCGCTTTGTTTCGCTGATCAAGATCACAACCGATGAGGGGATTGTCGGATGGGCTGATATTGAAACGCAGCCACATGTGGGCAAGGCCATTGTCGATGCACCCTCTGGTGGGGCGATTGGCTTTGAATCGATCAAGTCAGCGCTGATGGGCGAAGACCCCTTGGAGCACGAACGGCTCTGGCAGAAGATGAATCGCTACTTGGCCTATTATGGACGCCAGGGTGCGGGTATCCAGATGATCTCTGGGGCCGATATTGCCTTATGGGATATCGCGGGCAAGGCGCTGGGGCAACCCGTTTGCAAGCTTTTGGGTGCCTCCTATCGCGACAAAGTTAAGGTCTATGCCTCGACCCTCTTTCGCCCCACACCTGATTCCATGAAGGAGGCAGTAGCCGAATATCTGGAACTTGGCTTTCGTGCCATCAAGTTTGGCTGGGGTGTCTTTGGCTATGATTTGAAGCAGGACATTGCGCTGGTACAAGCCGCGCGTGATGCTGCAGGGCCTGATATTGAACTCATGGTAGACGCGGGCTGGTATGGCACCAGCTATGCCAACCCCTTCAAGCCGCGCCCCTTGCGCGATTGGGTGCGGTTGGTGAAGGCGCTGGAAGAGCTGGATGTTTTCTGGTTAGAGGACTTTCTGCATCCCGATAATTTTGCTGGCTATGGCGAGGTGGCATCGCATACCACGACGCTGCGGCTGGCAGCGGGTGAGCAGTTGGCGGGATACCAAGCCTTTGAGCGATTGGCAGAAGAAGGCGGGGTGCATACACTCCAACCTGATCTTTCGCGCTGTGGCGGACTAACCGTGGGGCGGCAGATTGCCGATTTGGCGGTACGCAAGCAGATCGATTGTGTTCCCCATGCCTGGTTGACGGATATCCTCAAGGCTGCGTCACTCCATTTGAACGCTTATAGCATGAATTCGCTCTACCTGGAATACAATGTTTCGAGCGCTTCACTCTTAAATACGCTCTGCGTCGAACCCATTGTCATGCACGATGGCTATGTCTCTGTGCCAACAGGCCCAGGATTGGGGGTCGAGGTGGATGAGAAGGTGGTAGAAAAATTCCGAGTTTTATAGCTTGGGATCTGTAAAGATGCGAGAATACAAGATGCCGGCTTGATCGTAGGGGATAATTGTAGGGGATAAATTGATGAACAATACATTGAACAATCTTGTGGGTGACGGTGTATCTAGTGACGGTGCATTGGGTATCACGAGTAGAATACCTGTTGAAGAACAAGCAATTCTAGACTTTGTGCGGCAAAATTTGCATGTCGCTGCCGTCTGCGATATTTTGGACGATTTAGGCTATCGTGAACAAGCCATGCACCACCGGCTGCGTCCATTGCTGCCTGATATCCGCAACTGTGGCTTTGTGGGGCGAGCACGCACGCTGCGCTGGATGGAGACTGATTACATTGTGGAAGACGATCCTTATGGGTTGGAGATCGACTTCATGGATAGCCTCCAAGAAGGAGATGTGATTGTCCATTCCACCGACTATAGTGGCACCAATGCCCCCTGGGGCGAGTTGATGACCACCATTGCCAAAGTTCATGGTGCGGTGGGCTGTATCTGTGACAGCCAAGTGCGTGACACGGTGCAGATCATTGACATGAATTTCCCGGTCTACTACACAGGAATTCGCCCGCTGGATTCCAAAGGACGGGCGCGCGTAATGGCAATGGATCTGCCGGTGCGTTGTGGCGATGTCCTGGTTCACCCTGGCGATCTGATCTTTGCCGACTATGACGGCATTGTCGTGATTCCGCAAGGTCAAGTGCAGCAGGTGCTGAAGCTGGCACAGGAGAAGATGGAGAAGGAGAATCACACGCGCAATGACTTGCTACAGGGCAAGACGCTGCGCGAGGTCTATGACCATTACGGGGTGCTGTAGCACGAGTTGCAGGCTGATCCTCATAGCCCACGTGGCACGAACATTTTCATGATGCCATAGAGCGATACATAGGATACACATTGGATATAGGCTTGTAGAACGCAATTGCGTGCTGCAAGCCTACTTTTTTATGGCTAATAAAGCGGGTGAAGGCTAGCTGCGGATGTATCTCAAGGCGCAGTCCGTAAATGGTTGTATCGGGATATGTACCAATTTTTTAGTGCCTTATCTATACCGATACACGCCGGCATGGTCTATGCTTGTTGCAGTCTCCCTTTAACAGGGTAGGTCATGCAACGGATCGTCATTTGTTGATTGTCTTGCCCGTATGTTGCTCGAAGCGGCGTAGTCAGCATTACGTGCCTAAAGATACTCAAAGCACGACCAAGCCGTGCGTGCAACATATCCGTAAGGGAGTTAGTCCAACGCTGAAGTAGGTATCAACGCAAAGATAATCGATCTTTTTGATAGAACAGACAAGACAGACAAGACAGACAGAGAGATCGACAACAATGCACAATTGCTACGATTCTAGCCAGGA
>JBBQIG010000370.1:0-5833 GCA_038324715.1 Anaerolineae bacterium
CTGAGAGGCAAGTTTGACAAGCCTTTCAGCCTGTACTATGATTTAATGACAATTGAAGAATGTGCTCTTATCCAGAGAGGTGGAGGGACCGGCCCGTTGAAACCTCGGCAACCCAGCAATGCGTAGCAATTAAGCTGCACATTGCGCCAGGGTGCCAATTCCGGCAGACCAGTTCTGGAAGATGAGAGAAGGTTTAATGACCTTTCTACTGCGTACCGGGTGCACGTAGCTTGCCTCACGGAGTAGATATGCCAGGAAGCCCCAATCTCTCATCATTTGATGAGAGATTTTTTTATTCCCCAATGTAGTGTCTTTGTGAGAGAGGAAAAGGGATTTATGAGTAACGAACGTGCTTTTGGCTTTGCCACGCGACAGCTTCACGCGGGTCAAGCACCCGATCCAGCTACGGGCAGCCGCGCTGTTCCCATTTATCAAACCACCAGCTATCAATTCCGCGATACGGAACATGCCGCCAATTTGTTTGCGCTGCGTGAGCTAGGCAACATCTATACGCGGATTATGAATCCGACAACGGATGTTCTGGAGCAGCGTATCGCCAGCCTAGAGGGGGGTGTGGCGGCTTTGGCGGCGAGCAGCGGTCATGCAGCGCAGTTGATGGCAATCCTGACTGTCTGTGAAGCTGGCGACCATATTGTGAGCAGCAGCCGTCTTTACGGTGGTACTTATAATCAATTCCACTACACGTTGCCACGCATTGGCATTGATGTTACTTTTGTAGACCCAGGCGATCCAAGCAACTTTGAAAAGGCGATTCGTCCTAATACCAAGGTTCTCTACGGCGAGACGTTGGGCAATCCTGACATTTCTGTTTTCCCCTTTACTGAGGTGGCGGCAATTGCACAGGCGAACGGAGTCCTGTTGATGATTGACAACACCTTTGCCACGCCATACTTGTGTCGCCCGATTGAGTGGGGTGCTAATGTCGTGATCCACAGCACCACCAAGTTTATTGGGGGGCATGGCACGACGATTGGTGGTGTGATTGTGGATGGCAATAACTTCGATTGGCGCAGCGGGCGCTTTGCGAATTTCACCACGCCCGATCCTTCCTATCATGGCTTGGTCTATGCAGATCTGCCGCTACCTCCCTATATTATCAAGGCGCGCGTGCAGATCTTGCGCGATATAGGCGCATGTCAAGCCCCCTTCAATTCATGGGCAACCATTCAGGGACTTGAAACGTTAAGTCTTCGGATGGATCGCCATGTTGCAAATGCCGAGGCTGTGGTCGAGTTCCTCAGCAATCACAAGGACGTGAGTTGGGTTAAGCATCCAAGCCACAAGGGCCACCCGGATCGTGAGCTTGCTAAGAAGTATCTGCCCAAGGGCGCTGGGGCAATTTTGGGCTTTGGTATTAAGGGTGGGATAGAAGC
This sequence comes from Anaerolineae bacterium, assembly GCA_038324715.1. GTDB lineage: Bacteria > Chloroflexota > Anaerolineae > Caldilineales > Caldilineaceae > QEUY01. The sequence continues at coordinate 1,395 of JBBQIG010000370.1, forward strand.
GGGTCAGAAATTTATTAACAACCTGCAACTCTTTAGCCATCTGGCGAATGTTGGGGATGCCAAGAGCTTGGCAATCCATCCTGCCAGCACGACGCACAGCCAATTGAATCCAGATGAATTGACAACGGCGGGTGTGTCACCTGACTTTGTGCGCTTGAGTGTGGGTCTTGAGGATATAGATGACATTTTGTGGGACTTGGATCAGGCGCTAAGTGTCGCCACCCAGTAATCTAGTGTAGAAATCGGCTACAGCTTTGGAGATACGGTTACACACGGTGCGACCGTATCTCCAGGTGCAGGCGTATGTTTGGATGTAATGCGTACAGAAATGCGTGTAGAAAAGAGCATGTGGGTATGATGGACGAACAATCGGTAGGTGTAGTCAAGACGCAATTTTTCACTTTTGCCACTGATGAGCCTATGCGCTTGGAGAGTGGTGCGAGCTTGGGGCCTGTGACCATTGCGTATGAGACCTATGGGCGGCTGAATGCAGATCGCTCGAATGCCATTCTTGTCGTCCACGCCCTCAGTGGGAGCGCACACGCTGCGGGGTATCACAGTCTTGACGATGCCAAACCAGGCTGGTGGGATGAAAGTATTGGCCCCGGCAAAGCGTTTGATACAGACAGATTTTTTGTTATTTGTAGTAATGTCGTGGGTAGTTGTTATGGCTCGACAGGCCCCGCAAGCGTTAACCCTGCAACCAACAAGCCCTATGGCTTGAGCTTCCCGGTTGTGACCATCAGTGACATGGTGCGCGCCCAGGTGAACTTAATTGATTATTTGGGCATTGACCAATTGCTTTGTGTGGCTGGCGGGTCAATGGGTGGGATGCAAGTGTTGGAATGGGCGGCAAATCACCCGACCCGCCTCAAATCTGCCATTCCTCTGGCGACAACAGCGCATCATAGCCCCATGCTGATTGCGTTTAGCGAGGTGGGGCGGCAGGCGATTTATGCTGATCCGGCGTGGGCAAATGGTGATTATTATGAGATGGGCAAGAAGCCCGATGCTGGGTTGGCAGTGGCGCGCATGGTGGGTCATATCACCTACTTGAGCGAAGAGTCGATGCAGAAGAAGTTTGGTCGCAGGCTGCGTAGCCTGGAACAGTATGGCTATGAATTTGAGACCGAATTTGAGATCGAGAGCTATCTCAAGTACAACGGCAATAGCTTTACACGCCGGTTTGACGCCAATAGCTATCTCTATGTGACAAAGGCAATGGATTACTTTGACCTAAGTCGTCACACAGGATCGTTGGCTGCGGCCTTTGCCAAATCTGAAAAGATCAAGTTTCTGGTGGTGAGCTTTACCAGTGACTGGCTCTATCCCAGCTATCACAGCAAAGAAGTGGTGAGCGCATTGACCGCGGTGGATGCTGCTGTCTCTTATGTGGATATTCAAAGCACCTGGGGGCACGATGCTTTTCTGTTAGAAGTGGAGACCATGTCTAATTTGCTAGGAAGTTTTCTCGACCGTTTGGCCCGCGAAGAAGGGGTGGCGTTACCGACAGCAGAGGATCCGCCTGTTCCCATTTCCACGCCCTTACAGGTGTCTGCATGAGCAGCGTGATCCCCAGAGATGCTCTGCCTTCTAAAGTGGTGCCACCTGATGGCGCGCCTCATTTTGACCCTATTCCAGCCATCCCCACTGTGACTGAACTGCGACCCGATCTGCAAGTGATTGCTGACTTGATCCCTGCCTCATCAAAGGTATTGGATCTGGGCTGTGGCAATGGTGAATTGTTGGAATATCTAATTCAACAAAAGAAGGTGCGTGGCAGGGGTATTGAGCTGAGTGAGGAGGGCGTGCTTGCTTGTGTCCGGCGCGGGCTGAGTGTTCGCCAGGGTAACTTGCAGGAGGGTTTGGCCGATTATCCCGCCAACAGCATGGATGTGGTGGTTTTAAGCCAAACATTGCCCTTTTTGGATAATCCTGCGCGGGTGATTCAAGAGATGTTGCGGGTGGGCAAGGGTGCAATTGTCAGCTTGCCCAACTGGGGTCATTGGCGCTGTCGATTGGAATTGCTCTTTACGGGACGAATTCCGCAAGCGGTGGATTTGGTCCAGGCCTGGTATGAGGTGCCGCGCTGGCAAGCCTTTACGGTGACTGACTTTGGCGATTTCTGCCGCGAGATCAATGTGGCAATTCGCCATGAGGTCTACTTGGACAAAGGTCGGCGCATCAATGTGCATCGCTACAAAAATTTGCTGGCTACTACTGCCGTTTTTGGCTTAGAGCGCGATGGTGCTGCGATTTCTAGGCCTGGTGAAAAGAACGAGTAGGCAAGGGACAATAACGACTCTGTCAACGGCGATTAGAATAAGCCAACTGTGATAATGTCATAGATCTGGTAGGTTGAAGGATATTTCAATGACCACAGGCGATGAGTTGTGTCATGCGGTCATGCAGGGCGATCTAGCTGAAGTGCAGCGATTACTGGCAAGGGGCGTTGATGCCAACGCTCGTGAAAGTCGCTTCAATCGGTCTGCGCTCATGCTGACAGAGAGTGCAAAAATTGCTGATGCGCTGCTCAAGGCGGGAGCCGATGTGCATAGCGAAGATGAGACGGGGGGTGATGTTCTTAAGCATGCCCTAGAGTCTGAGGATAAGGCTCTGGTTGAGCGACTCGTGCAGGCGGGAGCAGACATCAACCGGCGCAACAGACATGGCTGGACGCGATTGCGCCAATTTGCCTTCCGGCGCGCACCAGATGCAGTTGCGTTGTTGCTCGAACTAGGTGCAGATCCCAGGCTGGATCGGGGCAAGCTGCTCAGCGCCGCCAGTTGGTATGCGAACGAAGGCTATCAAGAAGCAACTGAACGCACTGTCGATCTGCTAATCGAAGCTGGCGAAGATGTAAATGCCACTGATCTGCATGGTTACAGTGCGCTGCATTGTGCCGTTCATGACTACGCTCACACTCCTTCAGACGAAGAGTGGTGGAATGCTTCTAGTGACGGGTCCGATGTATCCGCAACGCGTGCCCTCCTCAAGCACGGCGCTGATCCCAACATCGCTGGCAAAAATGGGATGACGCCGTTGCTACTGGCTGCGAGTTCAAATTTTGAAGGACCTGCGTGTATTGAAGTGCTCCTCGCCGCTGGTGCCGATCCTGAAAAGTCAGGAAATGGCGGTATCACTCCTCTTATGCTTGCTGCTCAGCACCGCCAGGTGGAGAGCGTCCGTTTATTTCTGACGCATGGTGTTGATGCCCACCGCGTAGATATTCACACTCATGGTGCGCTTTTTTATGCCCAGCAAGGGTTGGCGAGCCTAGCGGCTGAAGACGATGAGAACGATCTGGGAATAAATAATCTGGAAACAAAAGAATATATGCAGAAATGGGCACAGGAACAACAGGTGAACTCAGAGAAATGTATCGCCTTGATAGAAGCGGCGTTGCGCAAGTAAGCAAAAAGTAGCAATATCTGGAGTCCCTAAGCTACACATTGCCAATAAACAAGCGCAAGTGATGAGCCTGAGCTTTTACTGTCTGATGGTCAACTGCGCAGAGCTAGTCTCGGTAATGAACCGATGTACAACTTCGCCACATGCTTCCGGCTGCTCTGCCCACATCTCATGCGTGGTGTTTGGAAGGGTCACGCGCTTCGCTATTGGCAACAGACGTTCAAGTTCATCATTCACTAGCTGATGGATGGACAATGTATTTTCAGCCGTGAGCAACAGGATCGGGATTGACAGTTGCGCTACTTGCTCCTTGTCAACCATTGGGAAGCAGTCCTGTGAAGTCGTAAATGCTTCCCAACTCCCCAGGTTCTCCTCCATCGGTTGACGCACCTCAGCGGGAAGTTCATCAAGAATATCAGCGCCTATGAAAAATTCTACGCTGCGGCGGAGTGCCAGCTCCTTGTCGCCAGCGCGGAACGCATCTCCCACTGGCTTCCATAACGTGCTCATAAAATCTGCCAATACTGCGTCGCCGCCCTTAAGACCGGGTGCCCAGTGCAGGATGGGCGGCTCTGCAAGCACGACTGTACTCACCAACTCCAGGTGCTTTAATACCATCACCAGCGACATAAATGCTCCAGACGAATAACCCACTATATGGCTCTGGTCAAGTTCCAGAACCTGCAGGAGGGCGGCCAGGTCATCGGCATCAACAAGGGTGTTATAATCAGCCACAATCGGGAAGTTTTGATTTGGATAGGCATAGCGCTGGCTATAGGCAATTACACGATTGGTCTGAGAAAGCCTCTCCATTTGCGGAAGCCAATGTCTATAGTCAGCCATTCCGCCATGCACCAAGACAATCGGGTCACCTTGACCTTTCTCGATATAGTGCAACTCCACCCCATTGACGGAGACTGTCTGCAATTGCAAGCCTTGTTCCTCTGGCATTTGTTCCTCCTGAGCAGGAGCAGTGGTAATCAGGATAGTCCGAGCAGTAATCGAGACACAGGCAGAGAGTTTCGTAC
>JBBQIG010000371.1:0-5812 GCA_038324715.1 Anaerolineae bacterium
TTGTGTGGTTACCGGTAACGCCGGGTGGTGAAGTCAAGATCATGCGGATTTGGCTACCCGACACGCCAAACGATGTAGCCAGGGTCGTGTCCATCACGCATCTCAACGTAGAGCCTTTTTACATTGCCAAATACCTTGTGACGTATGCTCAGTATCAAGCTTTTGTCGAAGCTGAAGATGGGTTTGATAATTTGGCTTGGTGGCAAGGGATACCTAAAGCCTATCAACGCCAGAAGTTGAACGTACAGCGCACAAAATTATTGAATAACCCGCGCGATAGTATTTCGTGGTACCAAAGCATAGCCTTTGCACGCTGGATGAACCACCGTCTGCAGGGACTTGTACTGCCTCACCCATCTGGCAAAGGTGTGCTGCGGGTGGGCGATAACGCGCAAATCCGATTGCCTGCAGAGTGGGAGTGGCAGTGGGCAGCACAAAATGGTGCCGAAGCACGCACCTACCCCTGGGGTGAGCTAAATATAGGATATGCGAATACTGCTGAGTCGGGACTAAAGCAGGCAATAGCCGTTGGCATGTATCCGCATGGAGCGGCATCCTGTGGCGCGTTAGATATGGGGGGAAACTTGATGGAATGGTGTGCAAATGATAAAGCAAATTTGGAGATCATTGATGTTGAAAGTCCCGCTTCAAAGGCGCTGCGCGGCGGCGATTGGAGATATGAAATAGAAAATGCGGCCTGTGCTTATTGTGATGATGAAGATCCCACTCTCATTGATGTCCTGAATGGCTGTCGTTTGGTTTTGGTAAAGAGCCTCTAGTCTTGTTGCCGTAAGTTATGCGCGAAGGTTCTCCTGACATCTGATGAGTATTTGCAATAAGCCCGTAACAGGATTTTCTGCGGAAACAATTCTAGTACCTTTGTCCTCACCTCTTATCTGAACCGGCATCTAAAAAATCCCACCATTTACCTACTGATGCAGCAGACCACAAGCCGCGCAATCCCTGCGTGAGGCTTGAGCAACTACGTTGATTGGCAGCACGAAACCTCGTGCTGCCTCCCCTGTTATGGCATACTGGCTATACAATTTGCTTTGCCCATTTACCCGCAGCAACCCAAGTTGCTGCCCAGCCAGCACTATGCCCATTTGCGCCCACTATGGTCAACCCCACCTCGTATGATCAAACTGAGCTAAGCGCATTCACCCGTCGTCAAGGGTTGATTGTGCTGCTCGTCAATAACTTTCTCATGTGGACAGGCTTTATCATGGTTGTGCCGCTGTTGGCGGTTCACTATGTGGATAATTTAGGATGGCCCGCGGCCTCGATTGGGATTGTGCTTGCCGCGCGTCAATTTACCCAGCAAGGGCTGGGCGTCTTTGGCGGCATGATTGCGGATCGTATTGGGGTCAAGGGCTTAATTGCCGCGGGACTCTTGTTGCGCGCGCTGGGCTTTGGGATGATGGCATGGGCGACTACGTTCCCGCTGTTAATCATCAGCGCCCTCTTTGCTGCGCTTGGAGGGGCACTCTTCGAGTCACCAGGCCGCGCTGCTACCGTGAACCTCTCCTTGCCCAACGAACGTGCGCGCTTTTTTGCGTTGCAGTCGAGCACCAGCAGTATTGGCACCGCAGTCGGGCCTCTGCTGGGTACAATTTTGCTGCGTTATAGCTTTGAACTTGTGGCACTTGTGGCAGGTTCCTTCTATGTCGTCGCCTTCTTCCTGACGCTCTTCTGGTTGCCTTCGACCCCGGTGCTTGCCACTGAGCAAAAGCTTGCCAGTGGCGTTAACTTGGCGCTGCATGATCGTTTCTTTATGGTCTTCACGGCATTGGGCGCTGGCATGTGGTTTATGTGGGTGCAATTCTCGGTGGTTGTCCCCTTGCAAGCGACTCTTCTCAGTGGCACGGCGGATTCTGTCTCTTGGATCTATATGATCAATGCGGGGATGAGTATCGTCTTGCAATATCCTCTGGTGGGGTTACTTTCGCGCTGGCTCAATCCGGTGCCGCTGCTGGCGCTGGGCATGTTGCTCATGGCTTGTGGGCTGGGGGGTGTGGCGTTTGCCTACAATGTGCCATTGCTATTGGCCTGTGTGGTGATCTATGTCTTGGGTTCGCTGCTTGCCATGCCAAGCCAACAGACTGCCTCGGCTGAACTGGCGAATCCGGTGGCGCTTGGCTCTTATTTTGGCGTGGGGATGTTGGCATTGGCGTTTGGCGGTGGCATTGGCAATTTGGCGGGTGGCTATCTCTATGACCTGGGCAAGGCACTGGATTGGCCCGCACTGCCCTGGTTGACCTTCTTGGTGATTGGCTTCGGTACGTCTCTGGGGTTGTTCTGGCTAGAGCGCGACCGCAATCGCCGTGCGCTTGACGCAGCGCCACCACTTGCGCCCACGCTGCCCCCTGGTGAACTTCATGTGAAGCCGTAGACATAAATATTTTGAATGGTGGGCGCAAGGGGTTGCAGCAGTTGTGACGGGCGGTTTATGCAAAGTGTAAGGTAGGTGGAAACAGAAAGAACCTTCCTCGGAGCTGGGAGCTCCAAGGAAGGGGTGCTAGTCACCTGAATGTACTCAACCATACTGTCCAACAGGCAAGTTTGAGAAGGGGAACAGATAATCGTAAGAGGCTCCAGGTTCATCACCTGGAGCCTCTTGTTACGCGAAAAGTATTGTGCGGTCTGTGTTTGTGTTACTTGCCTGTGTTGACGTACTGGATGCAGTCACCTTGATTCTTGAATGAAGAACCGTCGGGCTTCGTAAGATCTTTCCACCCATTGTTCTTACACTGTTCCTTGCTGGTAGGGACGCTGGCAGAGCTTAGGGAAAGATTATCAATCAAGAACCCATTCCCTAATGTTGCTGGAACTGCTGTTCCTGCAACTCTAAAGAGTACTGTTTTAACGATTCGAGGGCTTTGTTCAGCCGAAGCTTCGCTGTCGTACCTGTAATAGTTTTCCCACGATGTTCCCGTGTGAACCAGTGAGCCATCAATGTACACTTTAACAATGTCATTAGACGGTCCATCCACAACATCCATTACGAGCTTTACTGTGTGAGGAACTGCTCGGTCAAGTCCTGTAGCAACGACGGTTGGTACAAAGTTTGCCGGGTTTGAAGTGCCCTGGACATCATAAAAAGTAACATCGATTCCTGCCACGCTATCAACAAAACTCAGGTAACTCATTCTTGAACCATCTCCACGATCTGGAGATACCGAAAGAGCCAGGCCTGCTTGTTGAGCTGTTGGCACTGCGGAAGCAATGTCAAACTGCACTTCAAAGTGGGTCTGTCTTGTTCCTTCGGAGAAAGATCCTGCAGTTGCATCAACTTCTCCTACAGAATCAACTAATGGTTTTGCAAAAGTCTGATTACCAAAAGATCCACTTGTCACTCCGTTGGAAATTCTCAATGATTGAGTTCCGAACGCAGCGGGTGCAGAAGTGTTGGCAACTACCTCGACATCGAAAGGCCCTGTCTTGCTCCATCCATCTTGTCCATTAATATTACCAAGAGCATATGGAGGGTTCTCGAAATCTACCCCCTGAGGAGCGGCAAATACTGCTGAGGCGAAAACTAGCGAGACAACGGGAACTAGCAGTAGAAATCTCTTAAACGCAATCATTCGGTTCTTTCCTTGTGCTTGGGGAGTGCTGAGGGATTGATTTGTGTAACGATGCAACACGTCTTTGCAGACGCCAATGCAACATCGGTAGCTTCCAACAAAAATGATCACTACCGACCTCTGGGATCCATGCACCCGGTTGGATGCTTATGTGGATCTTAGTGTAAGTGCGTAGATGGGGTGGCCGCAAGCGTCATTTGACGTATAGCCAGAGGACTTTGTAAATACCATAAGGAAGCCCCTCCCGCCACTGACTCAGGTGGCTGGGCGTGGAGTCCCCACGGTGTGTGGGATTCGCATGTGCCAGAGCTATTTCCATATATTCACTTCAGCGCCGAACCTGTGGCACTATAGTGGGGCGAGCGAGCACCTGCCTTACCAAGTGGGGTCGCCGGGGTCAATGTCAGAGTGGGGCGCTTCGAGAATGGCTCCGGCAGCAAGCAACTGGTCTTGTAAATGGGTGATGGAGAGTTCGCGCGGAGTGCGCTTCTTTGCCACTGCCAGCGCGGCGGCAGTTCCAGCCGCTTGCCCCATGCCCATTGCCGTTGCCGTCACGCGGCTTGATGCCAACGCCTCTGATGTTGCCGAATGACAGCGACCTGCCACCAGCAAGTTCTCGAAGTTTTGGGGGAGCAAGGTGCGATAGGGAATGTCATAGGGGGGCGTCCAGGGGATGTCATGGTAGCCCGGTTGGGTGGCAGGGTGGCGATCCAAACGCCATGCGCCTAAGACCACCACATCCTCATGGCGGCGACCCTCACGCACATCTTCACCCGTCAGCACATAATCGCCGACAATGCGGCGTGATTCACGCGCACCTGCCACAGGCCCGGAGGTAAAGAAATAGGAATCAGCAAACTCGGGTAGCTCGGCTTGCCAGAGTTCAAACATACGCCACGCATCCTGGCGTCCGCGAATTTCAGCGTGTGTCCAATCGGCGGGAATGGTGTTGTCTCCTGCCACGCGCGTGGCGTTGAAGTAGACATCGCGGCCTGAAAAGGTTGCTGGATAGGGACCGCCATAGAGACCAATGTCGCCGCGATCATAGGCGGCTTGCAACACTTGCGCGCAACGGCGGCGTAGCTCAAAGGAAGGTTCGAGATTGGCAATGCGGAAGTGCAAACTCATTGGCTGCAAGGGGTCTGCCTTCTCATAAGCCGCTCCTGCCCACGCCGCCACATCGCCATCGCCGGTGCAGTCGATCACCACCTGGGGCTGAATTGCAACTAACCCGGCTTTGTTGCTGATGAGTACATTGGTAATACGCCCGTCCGCCGCTACCACATCGGCAACCTGGGAATGGTAGAGGATTTCGATTCCTGCTTCTTGCAGAATGGCGTCTGAGGCACGCTTGAAGCGTTCGGGGTCGCAACGGGGAATGACACGGTCGGGGTGCATTTCGACAAAGGAGAGGTCGCCATTGACGTTGTAGCGCAGATACGGCCCTTGACCGGGGGCGATCACCTGCATGCGCTCCAGCATTTCAAAGACAATGCCACCCACTGCCGGGGTTCCCGTGCGCTCATCGACAAAGCCATCAAAGGCCGAGCCGATGATAGCCGTGAAAAAGCCCCCGGCAAAGCCATTGCGTTCGACTACCATTGTCTTGGCTCCCGCACGCGCAGCCGCGACCGCCGCACCAATGCCAGCCAATCCAGCTCCACAGACGAGTACATCTGGTTTGGCGACAATGGGGATCTCTTTGGAATAGGTGAGCATTTTGCATTTCTCCAAGTGGGTTTGTGTGGATTGGGTGGGTCGGCAAGTGGGGCTGATTCATTTTACCATAGCCGCGAATCAGTCGCTGCCCCTTGGGAACGCCAGCATCCTTGCTGGCATTGCCGCCAAGGATGGCGGCGCTCCGACTCGAAAGCGATATATACCCAGTGCAATTTTAACGCTTGACCAACTCGCGTGATCCGCATAGGATGCTAGAATTAGCTTGCAAAAAAGCATCGATCGTTAGTAACCTCTGTTATAACCTGGGGTACAATAGGCGCAGTAGATCCCAACTTTTTACAACTAAACTTTATACTCTCATAGCAGGAGGAAAGACCATGAAGGTCTTGGTGGGTTTAAACCCCATGGGGTTGGAGAAGGGCATTCCCGCGCTCCAAGCAGAATACCCAGAGATTACGTTTGTTCATTGCCCAAGCCGCGGCGACGAGCTTGTGGCAGAATTGGCAGATGCTGATATTTACATGGGATGGTTGACCCGTGATCAA
>JBBQIG010000372.1:0-5807 GCA_038324715.1 Anaerolineae bacterium
TGCCCGCTTTTCAATCACAGAAGCAAGCTGTCGTCACGGGGTGAACGAGTAAATCTACTCGAATATAACCAATCGCTGATAAAGATTCCAAGCTCAATGCTTGGGATCTTTGTTTTTGACGCTTACGCTTATGAAAGAAAAACTGACAGGAAAGAGGGAAAAAGGAGTGGAGAAGACAGTTGACAGTAAGGAGCAAGCATACTGACAGGAAACTCTGCACGTATTCGCTCTCGAATGAAGATATAGAACGCTTTGGAGTAGAGACAGCTACAAAGCAACAAATTCAAAATGACAAGTATGGAATTACACAAGAGGCCAAACATGCGTCACATACGATTTCAAGTTGTAGGAATATTAATTTTGCTAGTTTTGTTCATGAATGTTGCTAGCGTTTCGGCAACACCTGCCTATGCAGCTGCGCTTTTGCCTATAGAAACTGAAAGTGATACGGTGAATCCCCCAGATTACACAATAACCGCTCCTCCTGGTGTTTGTTCTCAGGTGCAGACCGGATACGGTACATTTGGGCCATTTAACCAGCTCAAAATCGATGTGCAGAATGTGAGTGGTAATTATGCGGCTTGGGAATATAAGCCCGCCGTGGGTTCGACAACCAGCGGTACAACTCCATACATTGGAGGTTCGACATCCGCCGGTCAGAGCTATGCAGTTGCACCTTATGGATCGATCAGCATCTCGACGACCACTTCGGCAGGTGATGTTATTGCCTATACTGGCTCGCAATCTGACGACATGTTTGTTAACTGGATATCGACTTTTGGTGTTGATATCGTCATGGTGAAGGCAGGTCCTGGCTCGGATGTGTATGTCTACACACCCGAGGCATTTGCCGATCTCATGTTGGAATCACCTAATGGTAGCATTAGCCATGTTACTTTCTGTTGGGATGATTCTCCTCAGCCTAGCACACTCATCGTCAAGAAAATTGTAGTCAATGACAACGGCGGCACGAAACTTGCCAGTGACTTCACGTTTGCCGTCAACGGTGGTAGCACGACATCATTTGAGGCAGATGGTCAGAATGATCTGAATGTGGATGCTGGCACCTACAGTGTGGTTGAAGCTGCAGCCGCAGGGTACACCACTTCCTACGACAACTGTAGTGATGTGGTCATTGCTAGTGGTGGTACAGCAACTTGTACTATCACCAACAATGACCAGCCCGGCACCTTGATCGTCAAGAAGATCGTAGTCAATGACAACGGTGGCACAAAACTTGCCATTGACTTCTCCTTCTCGGTCAACAGAGGCAGTGCCGTGACATTCGAGGCAGATGGTCAGAACGACTTGAGCGTAAGTGCTGGCACCTACAGCGTCGCCGAGATTGCGGTGGATGGTTATACAGCTACGTATGAAAATTGTACTGACATGGTAATTGCCAACGGTGGCACAGCAACTTGCACCATCACTAACAATGACCAGCCTGGCACGCTGATTGTCAAGAAGATCGTGGTCAATGACAACGGTGGGGCGAAGCTTGCCAGTGACTTCTCATTTGCAGTCAATGGTGGTGACGCAATATCGTTCGAAGCAGATGGTCAGAATGATTTCAGTGCTAATGCGGGTACGTACAACATTGTTGAAACTGCAGCCGCAGGGTACACCACTTCCTACGACAACTGTAGTGACATGGTAATTGCCAACGGTGGTACAGCAACTTGTACTGTTACTAATGATGACCAACCTGGCACTTTGATTGTCAAGAAGATCGTGATCAATGACAACGGTGGGACGAAGGTTGCCAGCGACTTCTCATTTGCAGTCAATGGTGGTGACGCAATATCGTTCGAAGCGGACGGTGAGAACAGCCTGAACGTGAATGCTGGCAACTATACCATTCTTGAGCCTTCTGTTGATGGTTACACCGCTTCATATGAAAACTGTAGCAACCTGGATATTCCCAATGGTGGTAGTACAACTTGTACCATCACCAACAATGACGCACCTGTTGAGGAATTACCAGCTACCTTGATTGTCAAGAAGATCGTGGTCAACGACAATGATGGCACAAAGCTTGCCAGTGACTTCTCATTCTCTGTCAACGGTGCTGCAGTAGTGACATTCGAGGCAGACGGTCAGAACGACTTTAGCGTAAGTGCTGGCACCTACAGCATCGTTGAAACTGCTGCAGATGGTTATGCAGTAACATATGAAAATTGTAGCAATGTGGTAATTGCCAGCGGTGGCACAGCAACCTGTACCATCACCAACAATGACGTGCCTGTTGAAGAAGTTCCAGCCACGTTGATTGTCAAGAAGATTGTGGTCAATGACGATGGTGGGACAAAGATTGTTAGTGACTTCTCGTTTGCAGTCAACGATGGCGGTGCAGTGTCGTTCGAGGCAGACGGACAGAATGATTTCAGTGTCGATGCGGGCACCTACAGCGTTGTCGAGATTGCGGTAGAGGGTTACACCGCTACATATGACAATTGTACTGATGTGGTGATTGCCAGTGGTGGCACAGCGACTTGTACCATCACCAACAATGACAAGGCTAGTGCACCCGTGGCGAAGCTAACATTAGTGAAGACCGCACTCGTGGAAGATTACGAAGCGGTTGGGGATCTGATTCCTTATAGCTATCTATTGACCAACGAGGGTGATGTGGTCTTGAATGCACCCTTTACGGTTGCTGACAATAAGACCTCGGTGACATGCCCAGCAATTCCTGTCAGCATTGCACCTGGTGAGAGCATCACTTGTACAGCGACCTACGTCATTACAGAAGCCGACGTTGAAACGGAATTTGTGACGAATGTTGCTACCGGCAGTGCCAAAGACCCACAGGGTGACGATGTTGTCTCGAATCAGGATCAGGAGACCGTGACACTGGGGACTGGCCCGACTGGCCTTCCCACTGGTGAACAACCACAGGCTGAACGATTCATGTTCTTGCCCACAATTCAGACCCAAGAGTGATTTGGGGCGCAGTGGAGTAACTAGCTCTGCTGTAGACATCGAAGAATCGGTCAAGAAGATCAACCCAGAAAACAGAGCCTTAGGCATTTTGCCTGAGGTTCTGTTTTTATATTGGTTTGACGACCTTTCGCCATGAAAGTTCTCTATCGATTTGTCTCTTCTATGGCAAAATCAACTATGGCAAAATCAATGTAGAGCATTGAGATTGCCGCTCTGCATCTGTTGAAACTAAAGTTTGGACCCTAATGAACCTAGCTCAACGACTCTGGATCTACCAACGTGAACGTTTCCCCTTGATCGCCCACAGCATTTTGGTTTTGGCACTGACCCTGGGCGCCAGTGGTTTTGCTACGGCTGGGAATGGTTGGCCTTCTGTCCTCGTGATGGCAGGCGCTTTTGTGGTGGCGTTGGGCTGTTTTCTACTGTTACGCATTGCGGATGAGTTTAAGGATGCAGCGGATGACGCTGCCTATCGAGCTTATCGTCCGGTGCCACGCGGGTTGGTGACGCTGCGCCAATTAGCGGGTGTGGGCATTGTCGTTGTGCTGGCGCAACTGGCAATCAGTGGGCTGTTAGGTTGGCGTTTGTTGCCCTACCTGCTGGCAATCTGGTTGTTGCTCCTGTTGATGAGTCGAGAATTTTTTGTGGCGGACTGGTTGCGTGCGCGCCCTGCGCTTTATATGCTTTCGCACATGTTGATCTTGCCCCTAATCTTTTTATATCCACTGGCGGCTGCATGGCAGAATGGCGACAGCTTTCCCGAAGGTATTGGCTGGTTTTTGATCGCTAGTTATGCCAACGGCATCATTTTTGAAGTGGGGCGTAAGTTGCGCGCGCCACAAGATGAAGAAGTGGGCGTGGAGACTTATAGCGCTCTATGGGGGGTGTCGCGAGCCACTGTGATTTGGCTGATGGCGGTGGGGGTGGCAGGAACGGCTGCCATCGCCGCTGCACGGTCTGTGGGCGTGGGGTGGGCTATGACGCCTGTGGTTGTGGTTGGATTGGCTGTGGTTAGTTGGGTGGCGTGGCGAATGATTCAGCAGCCCCTGCCCAGCAATAGCAAGGGGATCGAACAATTCTCGGCGCTATGGGTCTTGGCGCTCTATCTGAGCCTAGGGATCTTGCCACATCTCAGATAGTTGTTTGACTGAAAGCTAGCAAAGATTTTTGATGCAGGACGTGTTGAGTCTGGTTGAGCCTCAAGAGCATTCCATAGCATTATCTATGGTTCAGATCGGCCTTACGCAGTTGATTCTGAGCGACCCGGTGTTCAAGCCCGGGTGCAATAAATTTCTCTTGGGAATCCCAGTCAAAAATCGGTTGGGGCGTGGTGCTGCCATCTTTGCGAAAGAGGCGGTGAAGTATAAAGATGATGCCCGAGATATAGACCAGGCTCCCAAAGACCCAGATAATCGCCCCTCCTGCCATTTGGTCGATGAGTTGGGAGAGGGGTAGCACATCTGCACCCAACTGGGCGCGCACGGCGGGATAGTAGGCATAAACGGGATCGGCGGAAAAGGCAATGGTCATACCTGCCACCATGTTGGCAATCTCTGCGCCGAGCAGATAAATGATGAGAAGCCATGCCGGAAAGCGGCGATGTAAGCGCGGCCCTGTATCGACCACAGGCCACCAAAAGAGCAATGATGCGCCGAGGAGTAGCCAAGGGGCAAGGGTATGCGCCCAGTTTCTTCCCAACAGAAATGGGGCAAAGGAAGGATCATGCCAAAACAAGAAGGCTGCAACATAGATGAACCAAAGCACAAGCGGTTGGGTGATGGCATACATCAGCCGTTTGGTCCACCCTTGACTCTTTAGACTCACTAATGCCTGTCTCGCCCTGCCACGTAGTCCCCAAGCCACAAAGTGCACAGGACACGCTAGCCAGAAGAGAGGTGCTGCGATCATGCAGATGAAAGCTTTTTGTGATGAGCGCATGGCAAGGAGATAATTGCTCCACCCAGGCAAAGGCCAGATCAGCGCCAAGCTGAGTGCGCTGAAGGCAAGGATAAAAGCAAGTAGACGCCAGGGTGTTGCCAGCTTGGGCATGGCACGATGAAGCTTGCGCCATCCCTGCACATAGGCTGCTGTCAACATTAGCAAAAGTAAGGCAGCAATGCCTTGTCCAACTCCTAAAGATGCTTGCATAGAATGTGGATCGCTCCATGATCTGGCAGATGCAAAGCCCTGCACACAGGTACTCTACTTTAATGATGCCGATTGTGATTGTCAAGTAATTTGCTTCCTTTTATTGTCGCGTGCAAGGCCCCCCTCCCTATATCCGCACTTGTGTAAGATGCCAATGGGAGTTCCAACTAGGCTTTGCTACAATACCTTTATGATTACAAGCAAACAACTTCCTGGCGTAAACCCAGAGTTAGCTCCAGACTTAACCACAAAGTTACTTCCAACAGCAAACCCTGACAACTTGTTTGTCGGTGATTCTTTAATCACCCCGGAGCATCCAGCCGCGCAGCGTGCCGACCCTGCGTTGTTAGGGGGCAAAGCCGCGGCCTTGGCACGGCTCTATGCGGCGGGCTTGCCTGTGCCGCCGTTTGTGGTGGTGACGACTGCGGGCGGGCGCGCCAGTTTGGATGATGCAAGTGGGTCAGAGGTGAGCCACACTCTTAGTGCAGAGGCTGTGGCGCAAATTGTTGAGGGGGCAAAGCTATCTCCGCAACTTGCTGCGGCTCTGGAGGCTCTGTTTGTGACGCTTGCCCCTGGTGGAAGTGCTTTTGCCGTGCGTTCTTCGGCGGTGGAGGAGGATGGCGGTGAGAATTCGTTTGCCGGACAGTTGTCGAGCTTCCTCAATGTGCCACACGATCAAGTGGCTGCACGCGTGGCAGATGTGTGGCGGTCAGCCT
>JBBQIG010000373.1:0-5801 GCA_038324715.1 Anaerolineae bacterium
CACAGCATGTCGGCCAAGACCGTGAGCATGGTCGGGAAATCTTCGCTCAGGCTCGTCGCACCAAAACTGGTGTTGTGTTCATCCGCGCCCGCTGCCATGCTCGCGCCCACGCCCTCGATGGTGGCGTTAAAGGTGTCAAAATCATAACGCTTGCTGCCGCGCGAGAGCATACTGGAGACAAAACTTGCCAAACCGCATTTTTCGACGGGGTCATGGATTGCGCCTGTGGGCAAATAGCCGTCGATGATGGTGACGGGCGCGGCGTGATTCTCGCGCACCAGCACGATCAGGCCATTGTCGAGGACAGTACGCGTGACCGTGTCGGGGCCGGGTAGCGCAATGGAATTGGATATTTGTGACATAGCACTTATTCCGGGATATACCAGCCGACCGTTTGGCGGTTGGGGGTGAAATAACTTTGGGCCACGCGTTGCACATCTTCGGCAGTGACCGCGGTCAACTGTTCCAACCATTGATCGAGCCAAGTGAGGCTGGCGACGACCTGGCTGAAGCCGAGCCAATAGGCCTGATGTGTGACACTCTCACTGCTATAGGCGAATTGGGCTTTGGTCTGTTTGATCGCCTTGACCAACTCGGCGGGTTGTACGCCCTCGCGTTGGATTTTGTGCAATTCTGCCCAGATGACTTCTTCAATCTGTTCATGACTGACACCAGGCGCTAGCGTGACATAGAAGCTGAAGAGGTCGGGGTCAATGGACGGGCGGAAGCCGCTGCCCACGCCCACTGCCAATTCGGTGTCTACCAGGGCACGATAAAGGCGGTTACTGCGGTTGTTGCCACCACCCCCAAAGATGCCCATCCCTTTTGCTCCACCCAGGATGGCATCCAGCACGGTCAATGCAAAGAAGTCAGGATGATCTGCCGCCACACCCTGAAAGGCGTGAAGATAGTAGGAGGTGTGGTCGCTGCCGCGCAGAATGATACGCTGCTCGACAATCTGGGTTGGCTCGCGCAGGCGCATGATCGGTGCATCGCCATTCACAGGCAAGGCACCAAAATGCCTCTCCAATTTGTCGATCATGGCAGGGGTCTCTAGCGCTCCTGTCATGACGATTACGGCATTGTTGGGTGCGTAATAGCTTTTGTAGTGGCGTTCGAGATCATCGCGCGTAATTTGAAGCAGGTCATTCTTCCAGCCAATGATCGGGTGGTGATAGGAGTGGACGCGGAACGCAGCCGCCTGAACTTCTTCACTCAGCAGATAGAAGTAGCTGTTTTCGGAGCCTTCACGTTCGCTGAGGATGACGGTGCGTTCGGCTTCCACTTCGTCGGCATCGATCTGCGTATTGAGCATGCGGTCTGACTCAAACTCTAAGGCGAGATCGATGCGTTCGGCAGGGAGTGTCTCGAAGTAGGTCGTCCAATCCTGCGAGGTCATGCCATTGGACATGCCCCCGGCGCGTGCCACTGCTTTGTCAAACTCACCGCGTGGGAATCGCTCGGTGCCCTTGAAGAGCATGTGCTCCACCCAATGGCTGATGCCTGTTGTGCCAGCTTGTTCATTGCGACTGCCAACTCGATAGAAGATCCAAAAGCTGGCAACGGGCGCAACATGACTCTCCTTGATCAAAACAGGCAAGCCGTTGCTCAGGCGGGTGGTGGTGAGATTTTCAATTGCCATGCAGGTTAATTTCCGTTGCTGTCATGTCCTATGGTTTCTTGTGCAATGGCTTCGTGGACCATAACTTCTTGTGCCATGATTTCGTGTGCAGTGGCTTCATGTCCATTTTCGTGTCCATTGTTGAAGGAAGAACCACGCCCCACGCCTCGATATATAAAGCCATTGTTCTGCATAATATCTGGCTCATAGATGTTGCGCCCATCCACAATAATGGGTAGCTTCATGGCCTGTTTGATGCGAGTAAAGTCAATCTGCTTAAATTCGTTCCACTCGGTGCAAACCACCAGCGCGTCTGTTCCTTCCGCCAGTTCATAGACGTTTTCGACCAAGTGCAGGTTGGGGTTATCGCGGCCTGCGTTGCCCATTGCCACGGGGTCATAGCCGGAGACAAGCGCGCCTTCATATTGCAACATGCGTGCAATTTCGAGCGCGGGCGACTCGCGAATGTCGTCGGTGTTGGGCTTGAAGGCCAATCCCATTAAGCCAATTTTGCGGCGATTGAGTTGTCCACCCAAGAGCGCACGTAGTTGGAAGATCACCCAACGGCGCGCATCGCGGTTGATGTCCATGACGGCGCGCAGGAGGGCAGGGTGTGAGCCTTGCACCAGGGCCATATGTTCCAGTGCCTTGACATCTTTGGGGAAACAACTGCCACCATAGCCAAGACCGGCATTGAGGAAGTGTGAACCAATGCGCTTGTCATAGCCCATGCCGATGGCAACTTCGTGGACATCGGCTCCCAGCTTTTCACAGATGGCAGCAATTTCGTTGATGAAGCTAATCTTGGTTGCCAAGAAGGCATTGCTGGCATATTTGATCATCTCGGCGGTGCGTAGATCGGTCACCACAATGCGAGTACGCAAGGAGAGGTGCAGGTGAGCGACCCTTTCGGCGGCTTCCTTGTTCTTCGAGCCAAGCACGACGCGGTCTGGGTTCATAAAGTCATACAGGGCAGAACCTTCACGCATGAACTCTGGGCAACTGACCACATCAAAGGGTACGGGTGTGGGTTGGCTGCGGTGAACAATATCTGCAACCCAGTCACCTGTTCCCACCGGCACAGTGCTTTTGTTGACGATGATGATCGGGTGCGTGACAGTCTTGGCAATTGACTCGGCTGCCATGCGCACATAGCGCAAATCAGCTTCGCCATCCACACCACTGGGTGTGCCTACGCAGATGAAGACATAGTCTGCGTCAGCTAAGGCTGTATCATAGTCTGTGGTAAAGGTGAGCCGCCCTGCCTTGACGTTGCGGACGATCATCTCGCTCAGACCGGGTTCATAGATGGGCACCTCGCCGCGTTCGAGCATGGCAATTTTTTCAGAATTAATGTCGATGCACGTGACGCGGTTGCCCAAGTCTGCAAAACAAGTTCCAGTGGTAAGACCTACGTATCCAGTTCCTGCGACAGCGATGTTTTTCATGATGTGTGTTCCTCAGCTAATTCCACTTGCTGGCGTGCCTTATCAAAGTCGTCCCAACTTAATTGTGCGCGCCAAAAATAATAGGCACCTAGAAGGGTTACGGGGAGCCAAAGTGCGGCGTGTAGGGTAAAGGTATAGCTGGCGGCTAGGTTGCGCTCCACGCCAAACGCGGCCAACGTTTCAATTCCGGGTGTGTCAAAGGTACCGATGTAGCCTGGGGCTGATGGCAAGCTGGTTGCCAAGTTGACCAGACCGTTCATGAGCATGAGTACGATAAATCCTACGCTAAAATCGAAAGCATGCATGACAAACCAATATTTTACGGTCTCGATCAGCCAGATAATGATGCTGGTGCCAAAGATCATGACGACCGCCGAGCCGCTGCCTAAACTCGCCAATCCCTCCATGAAACGTTCGTAGAGGTCATCGGTGCGGGTGCGGATGCGAGTGGGAAGGATGCGGGTTGCAAACCAACCGTAGACAGCAGCCATTACAGTGGGATTGGCTGCCATCCAGATGAAGATTGCTGCCGCTGCGATCATGAGCACGGTTAATAAAATGACGAGATCGCGAAATTGGGCGGGCATGGGCGCAAAGGGCAATGCCAAAAAGACAAAAAGCAGCATGACCAGTCCATCAAAGACACGTTCAATGATAACTGTGGCAAGGCTGGAGGTTATGCTGATCGCCTGGGTGCGCTTGAGCACATAGGAACGAATGACTTCCCCTGCACGCAGTGGATAGACATTGTTGCCAAAATATCCAATGCAGACCAGTGGGAAAAGGCTACGCACAGGCACCGATTTCAGATGGCGGAGCGTGTAGTGCCAGCGCCATGCCCGCACCCATAACCCCACAAGATAAACTGCGATCCCTGGCAAAATCCACCAGTAGTTCGCTGTACGGAGGGTTTGTAAGACTTCGGACAGGTGCAGACTGGGTAGGACCAGAGAGATAAAAAACAGGCTGATGGCGAGGCCAATCAGCAACTGGACAGAGCGTTTCAACTGCGGATACTTCCGTTCGGCATAGATTGTTTACTCGTCACTGAAACCACAGTGCACCTATAAGAAATTTCAGTTAATAAACCCCAGTATTAATACGGTGTCTTGGCAAAAATAGAAACGCTCAGAATGTACATATAAAGATATAGTTGAATTCTATGGGAACTATGCAGAGCAATCTGAGCCTATCTGCTGTGCATTCTGACCTGCATTCTGAGAGGACAGAATAGCACAAGTGTGAAGGTGCGCCAAAGGTTCATAAGGTAATAGGTAGATCGTTAACTCGGTAACTCTCGATAAACTCACTCTGTAGCTTACACGCGGGACCAACGGATCCATGTAAGCGCCTGCTTAGTGAAAGAAAGCGGGACAGGCTGTGGAGCTGTCCCGCTTTTGCCAATTTTCAGTTGTAGAAAGCCGCTGCATCCAGTCAACTGATGCAGCGGCAGGCGGGGGAGGTTGGCTCTGGTTAAGCGGTTTGGGCAGTCATTGCCGGTTCAACGCTCTCGCCTAAGATTTCTTCCATTGCCATGATATGGGGACAAACCCCGCGCAATTGTGATTCCTCACAATCGCATTCCCACGCACCATTGTTGTAGGTAATGTTATGGTTGGCGTGTTCACCTTGGATCTCAACTTCAAACTTATGGACCTTCACGCGGCGGTCCCGCTCCTGGGCATACTGACGGGCTTTAACAATTCTGCTCGCTACCGAATCCATTGTTCGCGTCCTTTCTGGTTCTGGTTCTTGAACGTGGGGCAAACGAGACACCATGCTTTATGCTACATTGAGAGGCGTGATGTAGGGCATCTAAAAACGAAAACACCCAGACACAACAACGTCTGAGTGTTTTTACACAGGAATATACGCTTGTCGTAGTACTTTGTCTGCGGCCTTTGGGTAATTGCCGAACACTTGCACTTCCTTTCTGTCACCGAATATTTGCTAAATGGAAACGACCAATCTATACAAAATTATCTGATGATAGATGAGAAATAACAACTTGCAACAAGCCTTACTAGATCTGTACTAGATAAGGTAATCGGCACTCGCTAACAGATGTTTCAAGAGGAGCGGCACGATTTTTAACGCTCACTTGGTGCTAGTATACGTCGGCTTTGAGAAGATGTCAAACACTTTTTCACAGCCGGGTCTGTCCCACGATTTAAGTAAATCTTGTCCACCACGAGAAAAGGGTCTCTGTCATGCCTACGGCATGACAACCTGTGACAACCTGCACGCCTAAAATTCGGTACGCACCCTTTACAGCCAAATTTGCTGCAATTTTTCTGAACGGTTGAACTCTCTGCCCTGCACTTTGCAATTGTATCTTTTAGCCCTCTAAGACTTGATGAACTCATTTGTACAGAATTTGCCAGCTCATATTTAGGAAAAAGAGCTAATCTGAGCCCAAAAGCACCTCTTTTGATCTTGTTTGATCTTGAAAAGCTGTCAGTATCAACGATAATCGATGTTTTTTGACAGGTTAGCCTGATATACGTCATTTGGCGCAAGCGCAATGGGATATAGCTGTGTATACTACCTGCTGTACACAAGGAATCTATGAAATTTTGACAGCTTTATTGTAATTTGACAATGTCACATTACATAACATGTGATTTCGGCGAAATATTGGCTCGCAAGTCGATGTATCGGACATCTACATCGGACGTTGGCCGACCGGTATGAGGTGTAGGCAATTCAGATCGTGCGCTGGCTAGACATAA
>JBBQIG010000374.1:0-5780 GCA_038324715.1 Anaerolineae bacterium
AAGCCTCCGGCTGGTGATTATGTGCGGCAAGCGCTGGCAGATGTGCCCTTCTATTTGACGCCAAAGCCGCGCTGGGAAAGTCTGCACGACATTCAGGCGATTGCCGAATTGTTCTGGCTAACGGGTGATGCCAAATATCAAGAGGCCTTTGAGCAGATCTGGTGGAGCATTTATGCCTTTGATCGCCACAACACGGGTGGGTTTACGTCCGGTGAACAAGCAACGGGTAATCCCTATGACCCACGCGCCATTGAAACCTGCTGCACGGTATCATGGATGGCGCTTTCCGTGGATATGCTGCGGCTCACGGGAAATTCTTTGGTCGCGGATGAACTGGAATTGAGCCTCTTCAATGGCATGTTGGGGGGACAGTCACCCACGGGTCGCTGGTGGACTTATAACACACCGATGGATGGGGTGAAGAAAGCATCTGCCCATGATATTGTCTTCCAGTCGCGTGCAGGGAGTCCAGAGTTAAACTGCTGCTCTGTCAATGCGCCGCGCGGATTGACTATGTTGGCTGAGTGGGCTGTAATGGCAGCTGATGATGGGCTTTACCTGAACTTTTATGGGCCTGGCACCATCAGTCTACCCCTGCCAACTGCGGAAACGCTCAAGCTGGCACAAGAGACCGAGTATCCTGTGCAGGGCAAGGTCGCGATCCAAATCGGATTGGAGAAGAGCGCCCACTTCACGCTTCATCTGCGTGTTCCCGCTTGGTCGCAGCAGACCCAGG
Organism: Anaerolineae bacterium; assembly: GCA_038324715.1. GTDB lineage: Bacteria > Chloroflexota > Anaerolineae > Caldilineales > Caldilineaceae > QEUY01. Next base: position 737 of record JBBQIG010000374.1, read on the forward strand.
TCAGCGTCAACGGTATACCGGTTGAGTCTGTGGTTGCTGGGAGTTATCTGGCTTTGACGCGGACATGGCAAGAGGGTGATCGTGTGGATGTTGAACTCGATATGGGTTTGCATTTTTGGTTTGGGGAGCAAGAGAGTGTGGGAAAGGCATCCCTATATCGAGGCCCCTTGCTGCTTGCTTATGACCAACGCTATAACCCGATGGACCCTGCGGAAATTCCAATCTTGGATGTGCACGCTCTTGAGTATGAGTTAATGGGCTGGGACAAGCCGTTGCCCCCGTGGCTCTTGTTGCGCTTCAAAAGCGCAGACGGCTCCATCTTAACGCTCTGCGACTTTGCCAATGCGGGGATGACGGGTACAGAGTACCGCTCATGGCTGCCCGTCACCGAGAGCTTTCCACGCTCCTCCTCGCAAACGTCGCCCGTCTGGATATCGAACATTGAGGCTTGATTTCACACGAGTATATCCGAATTTGTATGTTCAGCACCCCTTCTTTTAGATGTTTCCAGTGAAGCATCTAGAAGAAGGGATTATCTATCAATTCGTTTTTCTATAGACGTTTCCGTTCCAACTTATCCCCGTCCACGCAATGATCTTTATCTTGATCTTGCCTTTGCGCGGATGCTGAAATTGGTGGTATCCTGTATTCAAAGGCTACGCCGCCAGGCGTCACTCCCTTTTCTAACTTGTCCTTTTTCTCGTACCACCTTCATTCACACCTTTGACTTCGCCTTAGGCGTGTCATCTACATCTTCATATCTATGTATCCCCAACTGTCAGGAGAGTAGCATGAGACAGATTGCCAAGTGGACTTTTCTATGCGTTCTTTGCATAGCCTGTGGTTTTGGTGCAACCTACTTGGTTGCCAATAGTGAGCGGGCGGTGCAGATTTTTGCCGCCATGTTGCCTGCTTCGTCTCAAACCGCGGTCGGTGAATTGACCACAGTGGTAGACGATCCAACGTTAGTTGCAGCCGAACTGGCTGTTGCAGAAGATCCGCTTATGGATGCAAGCACCGTAGAGCTTGCCAGCACTTTGGCAGCGGCAGAAATGCCAGCACTTGTCCCTCTTTCATCTAGCGACAGCACCGTGGGTACTTTTGCCGCCGGGGATGTGAACGTGGCGGCGGATGTGGCTCAAACCACGCCTTCCAATGGCCCGCTGAACGCAGTGGGTGTTATTGCTGTCGTGCGCGACCGCCAAGTAGTCTTGGGCGCAAGCGGGCGTGTGGATGAGATCGCCGTGGAAGTAGGCGATGAAGTCTCCGCTGGCGACGTTTTGATCGAGCTAGATACCACCTACTTAGACTGGGCGGTGGAGCAAGCCGAGATTGGCTTTGAGACAGCGCGTATCGATTTCGAAGAGGCTGGCGCAACCATTGACGATGCTGATATTGCTGTGGCGGAAGCGAACCTGCTTTTGGCCCAGGAGAATTTAGCCGTGGTGGAAACAGGCCCTACTCCTGAAGAACTGGCTGCGGCGCAAAGCTCGGTGACAGCGGCATGGGCAAATCTGGAGGAGTTGGAAGCACAACCCACTCAGGCTCAACTCACATTGGCCTTGGCACAGTTGCGCCGAGCCGAGATCGCCGTTCAGGGTGCACAACGTGAGTATGACAAGATTGCTTGGCTGCCAGAGGCTGCTGCTTCATCCGCCGCCGATGACCTTCAGAGCGCCACAATTGATTATGAGGTTGCTCAAGCCAACTATGATGAGTTGAACAAACCCGCCCCTGTCTCTGAACTTCAATCTGCTACCGCCTCTGCTCAGAGTGCGCAGGCTGCCTTGAATCAATTGCTTTTGAAACCCACACCGGCAGAGTTGGCTGCGGCACAGGCGAACTTAGCTGAGGCCGAAGCGGCATTGGCTGAAGTGCAAAAAGGCCCTCAACAAGCCGATGTACGCAAGGCTGAGTTGGGTGTTCGTGAAGCCATGATTGGGTTGGAAGGTGCACGCTTGGCGCTTGAAAATGCTGTTGTGGTTGCCCCCATTGATGGTACAGTGTTGGCTTTAGATGTGGATTTGGGTCAGTCTGCATCTGCGGGTAGCGTGGTTGCTGTCCTTGCCAATGCTTTGGATGTGAAGCTGACCGTGAATGTCGAGCAGCGCGATATTGCCCGTGTCATTGTGGGCCAAGAGGTACAAATCGCTGTATATGCGTTGCCGAACGATTCCTTTACCGGCGTGGTTGAGCAAGTTGCACCTTTGGCTGATGCACAAACCGGCTTTGTGACCTTCCCCGTGATCATCCGCTTCACCGACGGGCCAATGGAAAACCTGCTGCCAGGAATGACAGCCTCCGCGACCTTTGTGTCAACACCTGAAGAAACGACCGAAGAATCATCTGCCGCACCCGCGACTGAAGAAAGCTCGGTAGCCCCAACAGCTACTGCCACGGTAGCAGCAACCGCTGCCCCAACTGTGGAGGCTACAGAAGAAGCGACAGAGGAACCTTCTGAGGAATCCACCGAGGAAGCAACAGAGGAAACTACACCAGAAGCAACCGCAACAGAAGAATCTTCTGAGCAGCCTGCTGCTGAGGCAACGGCTACGCCTAGCAATTGAACATCATGAATCGCGAGCGAACTCGGAATGGTAAACCCATCAGCCACATTCATGCGCTGGTGCAGTCGGAGCCGGAACGAGCGCGACTGACTGGTCGCGCCCTCTTGGTAATGACAATGGCGATTATGGCAGGGGTGGCGGTGGCGCTGATCTGGCTAAACCAGATTCCGCGTGGAAGCCTGGAAACGCTCCCCGATGCTCTCGCCAAAATGACCTCGACTCTTATCGCGACAGAAGTCTCTGCTGAAGTGGCAGAGACTTCTGTCGCTGATGTTGCAGAAGCCACTGATATGGCTTCTGCTGTTTTGTCTGCTGAAACACCTGCTTTGATGGCGATGGCAGAAGTGCCTCTGGGGGCTGGTATTAGCAATGCAAGTGCAGGGGCTGCGGCAGGGAATCCATTAATTCAAAGCGCGTTTGCCCAACGTGGCACAGTTGCCCCGGCTTCTCCAACACCAACCTCCACCCCTGTGCCTCCCATCGATAGCGTGGAAGCTGTCGTTGCCATCGGTGGCAGTGATGTATGGGATGCGGAGAGTGGATTGCTGGTTGCCCAGGCAACACAGGGATCGCTGTTGGTTGCCACCGCGCAATCAGAAGATGGTGCATGGCTCTATGTCACGTTGCCTGATGGCATTGCTGGATGGGCGTTGGCTGAGGAACTGATTGTCTTTGATGCCGACCGGCTGGAAACTGAATCTGTCGTCATTAACGCTGTTACGCCCACTCCCGCCAACAGCACATCCGTGACTGCGGCGACCCCTTCTGGCGCGCAAGCAAGCGCTGCCCAAGCAGGGGTCGCGCCCACTGAAGCGCCAATACTACGCTCAACCCCTGTAATGGGGGAGGGGCCTATCGCGGAAGTGGTGCTGGAGGGTTCTCGGCTCAACGTGCGCTCTGGCCCCAACAGCAATTCGTCGATTATCGCCAAGGCTTTGCCCGGTGAAACCTTTGTGATTTTAGGGCGCGATGCATCCAGAAAATGGTTGCAACTTGCATTACCCGATGTAGATGGTGGCTTTGGTTGGGCAGCCGCCGAATTCCTGCAAACAGATGCTACCCTGGCGGATCTGCCTGTGGTGGATGAACTGAATGAGTCGCCTGCTTCTCAGGAGCGAACGAGCAATCCTGGTTCGCAGGGCGCTGCACCCTCCACCGCATCGAGCCTGGTGATGATGCCCACGCCTACCTCTGGGCCTACTGTAGATTCCGCAGCCATTGTGATCTCTGGGCCGACCGGTGACTCTTTACCATCCATCATCTTTGATCCTGTACCTACAGTTGCGCCTTCTGAATTAAGTGGCAAACTGGCAATCCAAACGACATGGGGTGGAGATATTTACCTCTATGATTTGGCGACTGGTGGGCTGCGGCTGTTGACAGGCGGCTTTGACCCTGCCATCAGCCCGGATGGATCACAAGTCGCCTTTACGCGCGCGGGTGGTGAGCATGGGCTTTACTTGATCAATGTGGATGGCAGCAATGAACGCCTGATCTTTTCAGGACGTGAATTGTTGCGTTCGCCCAAGTGGAGTCCCGATGGACAGTACATTGTCTTTGAGCGGGGCGATGAGCTACTTCGCTGTAACGACTTAGACCCTGATGACCCTGCAAGTCGCTGTGTCCCTGGGCCAAATACTGGCACAGAGGTGCAGGAGAAATTTGCGCGTGTGGATTTTAATGGTCAGAATTATCAAGACATTCCTGTCTTGCCACGTGCACATGCGCCAGATTGGAATAGCGCCGGGATTGTCTATCATTCACCCGCAGGGATTCAGGTTACCCAAGACCAGCCCAGTGCCGAATCGGAGTTGGTCTTTTTTAACATCCGCAAACAGTATGAGCTAGACCCTGACTGGCAGCCCAATGGCGGGCGCATTGTCTTTCAACGGCGCGAAAATGACCATTGGGAGATTTATAGCGTTGGCGTGGATGGCGGTGGATTGACTGCATTGACCCGACCCGACTTTACCTTGGTTGAGAAGTTGCCCAGCAACGTCGCTCCAGCGTGGAGTCCTGATGGCAAGCATATTGTTTTCTTGAGCAACCGTATGCCGAACCAATCGGCAGGTGAGTGGGACGTTTGGGTGATGGATGCTGATGGCAGCAATCAGCGTCCTCTTGGCCTTGATTTGGACTTTACCTATACTTTTGTCGCGGAGCAGATGCTTGACTGGGGGCGTTAAAGCTCCGCACCAGACGCCGGTCGCCGGTTTGCGACTAGTTGATACCATTGTATGTCACTTTCTTCTGGAAAAGAACCTGTACGCACGGTTGTGATTGGCTGCGGGCGGATGGCTCGCGGCCATATTCGTTCTATGTTGGCGCAACAAGATACAACGCAGATTGTGGCGGTCTCTGAGCCATCGGCGGTCGCTTATGATGCACTCGCCACCCAGTATCAGGAGGCTGGCTTGACACCGCCTCCAAATGAAGTCAATTTAGGTAAGCTGTTGGTAGATTATGGCAGTGAGCTA
>JBBQIG010000375.1:0-5773 GCA_038324715.1 Anaerolineae bacterium
ATCCTGTGACTCTTGGTGTTCCGCATGGAGGCTCGCCCAATTCCCCTGGATTACTTTGGATCCACCCCAGCGTGCAGGGAGATCCTGACTACTACGCTGAAGCTGAAGTGGACTCGACTGTAGAGTGGGTAGAAAACGGCGGCACGCTCGTGCTCATTGGCCCCATTGAAGGCTATACCCCACTCGCACAACGCTTTGGAATCGAGCAGATTGAAAATATAACGGATGCCATCTTACCAGTGCGCCAAGTACAGCCGCTGCTGCCCGACGTTGCGACGCAGTGGGAATCCTTCTTCACCACTCACAGCCTGCGCTATCTTGATGAACGCACCTTTGTTCCCCTGTTAGCCCAGGTCAACGGCAATCCTGTCGTCGTCCTCCAATTCATTGGGCAAGGCGTCGTCTGGCATCTGACCGAGGAATTTGCGCTCACCAACCTGAATCTGCGCGATGAACGAATTGCCTCGCTGCTCCCTGCCATGTTGCGCTCAGTTCCTGCCGGTGCGCCTGTGATTTTCAGCATGCACCATCTGGCAAGCTACAACTTGGATGGGGATGACTTGGGCAGAGTGAGTACCCTGCAAGATTGGCTCTATACTACCCCCTTTGGACAAGGGGTCTTGTTGACGATGATTGTGGTTTTCGTCTACTTGCTGCTGCAAGGGCGTCGGCTAGGCCCACCCCTGCCTGCACTCACCGCTACACGACCGCGTGAAGCAGCCGAATATGTAATTGCCCTCGCAGGTTTGCAGCGACGCACGCGCCAACCGCATGTCGTTGCCGACCATCATCGCCACCGGCTCAAAAATGCAATTGGCAGGCTTGCCCAACTCCCTGCCGATCTACCCGATGCCGAATGGCTAGCGCAACTTCGGCGCGCCGAAGTCTTAACGCCCACCCTGCTTGCCCAAGTGGAAGCACTCTTAACCGGCTACGCCCAGGCCAACAGTGAAGCAGATTTGATCCGTCTTCTCCAATCCACCGATGCTCTGTTGGCGTCACTGCCACGAGCCCAAACCTACAATGCACACACTGTGAGGTGATCGTGTCCCTTGTCGAACTCTTTGCCAAGCTACGCACTGAAGCGGCCAAAGTGGTCGTTGGTCAAGACGAAGTTTTTACCCAAGTTGTCGTAGCGTTCCTCGCCGGTGGACATGTACTCCTGGAAGGTGTACCCGGCACAGCCAAAACCCTGCTCGCCAAGACACTGGCACGGCTCATCAACACCAGTTTCGGACGCATCCAATTCACCGCAGATCTCATGCCCAGTGATATTGTTGGCACACAAGTCTTTGAACTGGAAGGAGGGCGCTTTCATCTCAAGCGCGGCCCCGTCTTTACCAACATTCTCTTGGCAGACGAAATCAACCGCGCTCCTGCCAAGACCCAATCTGCCCTGCTAGAGGCAATGGAAGAACGCCAAGTCACCATTGATGGCACGCGCTATCCCCTGGAAGACCCCTTTATGGTCTTGGCAACCCAAAACCCTGTCGAGTACGAAGGGACTTATTCTCTACCCGAGGCCCAACTCGACCGCTTCCTCTTCAAGGTCGTGGTGGATTATCCACCCGCCGAGGTGGAAGAAGAGGTGCTGCGCCGCTATCATCAAGGTTTCAACGCCCATGACCTAGACGCCACAGGTCTTGCACCGATCATTCAGCCTTCGGATCTGCCTGAAATTCGTGCCACCATCAACAACATTACCGTGGAAGATGGCATTCTGCGCTATATCACCGCCCTTGCCACCGCCACCCGCCGCAGCCCCGACCTCATCTTGGGGGGCAGTCCCCGCGCCAGCATTTCCCTCCTGCTCGCTTCCAAGACTTATGCCGCGCTGCAAGGCCGCGACTATGTAACACCCGATGACGTGAAAGCCATCGCCCCACCCGTCTTTCGCCATCGAATTATCCTGCGCCCCGAAGCCGAGATCGAAGGCTTGAACGCCGACGCCATCCTGCGCCGCCTTTTGGCAGGGCTAGAGGTGCCGCGCTAGTAGGGTGAAGGCATATTAAATTCATGTTATCGCTAGCTATTAAAATAGACAAACGAAGTGTATCCTGGACACGGTTGGTCAGTTAATGGCAGCAGCATTCTCAACACCTACACCTTTACCTAGGGCCGTGATAAGCAGTTGCGTATTAAAATGCTTTGTCTATTAGAATAGTTCTTCGGGTAGAATAGTTCTTGGGGAGGTACGGGCATGAGATCACGAAGGCTTGAAGATGATAAGTGTCAGACCCCGGCGCGAACTATCGCCTGTCCTGATCTGTCGAAGAGAAGCGCTGGCCTACCGTTGTCACCTGCCTACAAACCGTGGTCGAATGACTCGCCTTCTGATGGGAATCGGATATAAACGAAGCGACCTAGATACACAACATCACCGAACGGGAGATCATCGTGTCAACAAACATCCACTTTGCTATGGGCGGTGCCATTTTCGGGGACTTCACCACCGAATCCGTCCAACTAATTGCCAAGTACGGTCTGCTGGGCGTCGAACCTTACCGCAGCGGTCTGACCGCTTGGCTTGACAAACCACAAGCTCTGAAGGAGCTCCTCGACGAGTACGGTATACGGCTCATTACCGCCTCAAATGGCGGACCCGGTCAGTCGACGGAGTTCATCGATCGGTCAAAGCGTAAAGAAACAGTTGATGACCACGTTGCTTTCTGCCGCGATTTCCTGAAGATTTTCGGCTGCACGCACTTCAAGATCAACATGGGGGCCCGCCCAGAGAACGGAACGACCGCGGAGGATATCAAAGCAATCGCGGAAACCGTGACAGAAATCGGTAAGAGAACGCTGGAGATGGGTGTAACGATCGCCCCACACCCGCATATTTGGGGGCCGATCGAGCGACCGGAGGAAGTTCGTGCGCTTCTCGATCAGACTGATCCGGAGATCGTGTCCTGGATCCCCGACACCGCGCAACTCAACCTCGGCGGCGGCAATCCCGTTCAGTTGATCGACGATTACTACGACCGCCTGGCCGCCGTCCACTGGAAAGACTCGAAGGCGTCGTATCGCGGCTATACCGGTCCGACACCGACGAAGGAGATGCACGCAGAGGAAATTTTATACAAGGATCTAGGGGCTGGCGGCGTCGATCATCTAGCGATTTGGGCCATGCTAAATGAGCGAGGCTACGACGGATGGATCACGCTCGATCTCGATCCGCCGCGTCCTAACGAAGGTGAAGGTTCAGTCGAGGACAAAATCGGGATCAACTGCAGGTATCTGACGGAAATATTGAAAGTTTCACACCTTTAGTGTTATCTGGGTCAGTCCGGTTCATGACCCTGCGGGTGGTCATTGATGCCAGCATCCTGATTGTCGGTTTTGCTGGACACGCTGGCTGAACGTGACGAAGAGATTTTGGCAAAAGACCGGATTGCGCCCTAGACACTATGGGCATTTTGACCTGCTGCCCTAGCCATACAACTTTGCATTTTACATGAATTGGGAGAATGTCCATGTCGAACCATCCTCTTGCTGGCAAGCCTGCCCCACGCGACCTACTGGTGAATATCCCGCGGCTCATCTCGGCCTATTATACCGAGATACCCGACCCAGCCAACCCCGCCCAGCAAGTTAGCTTTGGCACATCAGGACATCGCGGCTCGTCGCTTACAGGCACCTTCACCGATAGCCACATTGCCGCCATCTGTCAAGCAATTGTCGAATATCGTGCCCAAGCAGGTATCACGGGACCACTCTTCTTAGGCATGGACACCCATGCGCTTTCCGAACCAGCTCACGCCACCGCCATAGAGGTCTTTGCCGCCAATGGTGTAGAACTCTACATTGATGCGGCGAGTGGCTATACACCTACACCTGTCATCTCTCACGCCATTCTAACCCACAACCGCGCGCCTTCACCGGACACAGCACGTGGCAAGGCGGATGGTGTTGTCATCACCCCCAGCCACAACCCACCCGATGATGGTGGCTTCAAGTACAACCCACCCAAAGGTGGCCCAGCAGATACCAGCACCACCAAGAGCATTCAAAATCGCGCCAACGAACTCATGGCAGAGGGCAACCGCGCCGTCAAGCGCATCTCCCTGGCGAAAGCCCTGGCGGCATCGAGTACCCATGCCTATGACTATGTGACCCCCTATGTGGCAGATCTCGAATCGGTCATTGACCTCGCTGCTATTGCTGCATCCGGGATCAAGCTGGGCGTTGATCCGATGGGCGGTGCAGGCATAGCATATTGGCAACCCATTGCTGACCGTTATGGCATCAACATTGAAATCGTCAACCGCGCTGTTGATCCCACCTTTGGTTTTATGACCGTGGATTGGGATGGGCAAATCCGCATGGATTGCTCCTCGCCCTTTGCCATGGCAGGGCTGATTCAGCTCAAAGATCGCTTTGACCTCGCCTTTGGCAATGACCCCGATGCCGACCGTCACGGCATCGTGACGCGCAGTATGGGCTTAATGAACCCGAATCACTATCTTGCCGTAGCAGTTTGGTATCTCTATCAAAATCGCCCCAACTGGAGCGCAGATGCTGCCGTGGGCAAGACCCTCGTTTCAAGCTCCATGATCGACCGCGTAGCAGCGCATTTAGGCCGCACCTTGACCGTAGTTCCTGTCGGCTTTAAGTGGTTTGTCGATGGACTGATCGATGGCTCCTTTGGCTTTGGTGGCGAAGAGAGCGCAGGCGCATCCTTCTTGCGCCGCGATGGCACAGTCTGGACAACTGACAAAGACGGTATCATCCTCAACCTTCTCGCCGCAGAAATTCTAGCGACCACAGGCCGCGACCCTGGCGAACATTATCAATCCCTTGAAGCCCAATTCGGTGCGCCTGTTTATGAGCGTATTGACGCACCTGCCAATGCCAAGCAAAAACAAGTGTTGGCCGCGCTGACCCCCGATCTGGTACAGGCAGAAACGCTGGCGGGTGATCCAATCACAGACAAACTTACTCATGCCCCTGGCAATGGTGCCGCCATTGGTGGTCTCAAAGTGGTCACAGATCAAGGCTGGTTTGCCGCCCGACCGTCGGGTACAGAAGAAATCTATAAGATCTACGCCGAAAGTTTCCGCGGTAAAGAGCACTTAAATCAGCTTCAAACCGAGGCACGTGCCATAGTCGAAGCAGCATTTAACGCCGCGGGGCTCTAAATGCGCTGATTTTCTATTTAAGCATGTGACAACAACAAGTGCATTCTGCGTCGCAGAAAACATCATTCCGACAAAGATATCTGATTTTTCGTCTTTGACAACCCATATATCTACCTCTATACTACTCGCTTGTTGAGGCAAAACTGGATACGAGGATGTACCCACCCGCTTCCTCAGCAAGAATTTAGCTTCCCTAATCCCCCATTGCTGTCTCGACCGTATTAGAGCGCCACAAGTCACCCAATTCACAACATATTGAACATACCTGTAGAAATCATGCAGGTATGTTGTTAGATGCCTTAAAAATATGCTATGCTTGGGTTGGCTACTCTCCAGCTTATCCATAGCCAAAATTGCTCCAACTTCCCAAACAATCGAGTAAGTTGCGATACTGCTCAGAATCGCTTTTCGCAAAGGAGAACTCCGTGGCAACGGCAGTAAATCCCGTGCCCTACCAGCCTCGGCGCGCTGTCCCAAGCCGCCGCGTGTTGAAGCGCAATTTGTCTGGCTGGCTCTTTGCTTCGCCCTGGATCCTTGGCTTTCTTCTGTGGACGCTTGGGCCAATGATCGCCTCACTCTTTATTGCATTCACCGAATGGGACTTGATCACTTCGCCGCGCTGGATTGGACTCACC
>JBBQIG010000376.1:0-5771 GCA_038324715.1 Anaerolineae bacterium
TCGGCAAAGTGTGTGACAACTATATACCGCAGACTTGTTGCGAAGAAAAGTGTTGTAAATATTATGATTTCGGCAGCAATCATCTCCAGCAGTGTAGTACTCAGCCTTATTACCGATCTTTTGGACGTAGTAGTACTTAGCGCCCAAGAGGTAATGCTGGTTGGTGAAGCTGCGTAGAGATTAAAGTCTGCTCAGTCTTTAGGTCACTGTAGACCCTTCCCAACCCGGGAAGGGTCTTTTTATACTCTATATTCTTTAAGGAGAACAATCCATGACCCACTCAAGCCAGAACGGTCATCGGGGAGAAGATACAGAACCGAAGCAGATGACCGGTGCCCAAATGGTATGGGAGGCGCTGGTGCATGAAGGCGTCACGGTTGTATTCGGTCACCCCGGCGGCGCAATCTTGCCCACCTACGATGCATTGGCCCCTTATGAGGCGTCAGGATTGATCCACCATGTCTTGGTACGTCATGAACAATGTGGCGCACACATGGCAGATGGATATGCCCGGGCGACCAAGCGTGTGGGTGTTTGTATTGCCACCAGTGGGCCGGGTGCAACCAACCTCGTCACAGGGCTGGCAACAGCGCTAATGGACAGCGTGCCCATGGTGGCGATCACAGGCCAAGTGCCCACGAATTTGCTGGGTACGGATGCCTTTCAGGAATCGGACATTGTAGGTGTGACCGGGCCTGTCTGCAAGCACAACTACCTGGTGACTGATGTCAACGACCTCCCCATGATTATGAAGGAAGCCTTCTATATTGCGCGTGAAGGGCGACCCGGTCCCGTGTTAGTGGACATTTGTAAAGATGTGCAGAACGCTATGGGAACTTTCCGTTATGATATGGAGATTGACCTGCCTGGTTTTGAGCCGTGGCCGAATGTTGACATTGAAGATGTGCGCAAAGCCGCTGATTTGATCAACCGTAGCGAGCGTCCCTTGATCATTTGCGGGCATGGTGTGCAGTTATCGAGCATGTCGCGTGAATTGCTGGAATTGGTCGAAAAGGCTGAGGTTCCTGTGGTGACTACCCTGTTGGGTACAGGCAACATTCCCGAAAGCCACCCGTTGAGCTTGGGCATGGCAGGTATGCATGGGGAAGCCTATGCCAACCGAGCTATCCAAGGCTGTGATCTGCTGATTGCCATGGGGATGCGCTTTGATGACCGTATTACAGGGCGTTTGGATCGCTTTGCCAAGCAAGCGAAGATCATTCACTTTGAGTTGGATCATGCGGAGGTCGGCAAGAATGTGGTGCCCGATGTCGCTGTGGTGGGTGATTTGGGACAGACACTGCCTGCGTTACTGCCACTGGTTGAACAACGTCGCCATCAACTTTGGATTCAAGAGTTGAATGAGTGGCGTGCCGATTCTTCGGCTGGCGACATTCTTAACTATGAAGTGGATGAGTTGATCCCTCCCTTTGTGATCCGCCAACTCTGGCACAGCACCAAAGACCTGAGTAATGGCCCGGTGATTATTGTGACCGATGTGGGGCAGCATCAGATGTGGGAATGTCAATATTACATTCATGACCACGCGGGGCAATTGTTGACCAGCGGTGGTGCTGGCACAATGGGCTATGCACTCCCCGCCGCGATTGGCGCACAAATGGCCTATCCTGAGCGCACGGTTTGGGCTGTGGTGGGTGATGGCGGTTTCCAGATGACCCTGCAAGAATTGGCTGTGTTGAAGCAAGAGCGATTGCCTGTGAAGATTGCCATTATCAACAATGGCTTCCTGGGCATGGTGCGTCAGTGGCAGCAGATGTTCTATGACAAACGTTATGTGGGAACCCCTGTGGTCTCACCTGATTTTGTGAAGCTGGCTGATGCGTATGATATTCCTGCTATCTCCGTTCGCAGACCAGATGAAGTGAGTGCTGCTTATGAGTTGGCGCACCGCACTCCTGGCCCTTTCCTCATTGATTTTCGTGTGAAAGAAGAAGTAAACGTCTATCCGATGGTGATGCCTGGCGCTGCGGTGGATGAGTTGATCCGTCGCCCCAAGCCTGGTGTGGTACAGGGCTATAGCGGCGTAGAGCCAAGTTGGTAAAATGGCAGGCGGGTAGCTCGCTTTCATGCCAAGTTAGGCGATAGGCTTGACGGCATGGGAGCGACTGCCACCTTGAGCGAGTGGTCTGCGATGAAGGGTTCCCTTCTCGCATCTTTAGCAGAGTCATGATGCAGCGACTTTGAGTTGATTTAGTGCAAATTGATCTGAAGAGACGAAAGGGCAGGAAGAACCCATGAAACATACATTAGTCGCCTGGATGCGCGACAAACCCGGTGTGCTGAACCGGGTGTCAGGCATGTTGCGTAGGCGTAACTTCAACATTGATAGTTTGCAGGTGGGCCATAGCGAGACCCCAGGCATCAGTCGCATGACCTTTGTGGTGGATGGCAACGCCCACATGGTGGATCAAGTTCTGAAGCAATTACGCAAGGTCATTGATGTGACCCGTGTGGAAGATATCAGTGATAAGCCCAGCGTGACGCGTGAACTTGCACTAATTCGCGTGCAGACTACAAGCGTCAATCGCTCGGAGATCATCCAACTGGTTGATATTTACCGCGGCGAAATTGTGGATGTGGCGTTGGAGAGTTTGGTGGTGCAGATTGTGGGCGCTGAAGATCGAGTTGACGCGCTGATTGAACTGTTGGCAAATTTTGGTATTGTCGAGATGGTGCGTACTGGACGTGTATCCATGGTGCGCGGGCAGACCGAACGCCGCTTTAAGCGCGGTACGGCTGTGTGGAAAGCGCGCATCAATGGTTATGAGGCCGACACCAGCGAACGTTTCCGCACAGGTGGCGTCTAAGTTCAGGTTGCTTGCATAAAGAAGCATGACTGACTGGCCTTTGATGGATAACAATCAGATCAGGAGATGCCCAATTCGGCTATCAGGCTGCTTGTGTAGAAAATAAAGAGACTATTGCTGCTCCCCAAAAATGGCTTTGGCACGATACCTAACGGTAAATCTGCCACCACTATGAGTGGGCATCTAGTATAGTTGTTGCAAGAACATTGTAACAACGTCGTTGTCAAGAACAGAGAAATAGTCGTTATCAGGACGGGCCACAAGCTATGTGACCCTGCATGCAAAGTTAGAAATCAAATTCACGACAAAGAGAAAGCAGAAGGAACACCAAGCTCATGGCCAAAATTTATTATGAGAATCAGGCGGATTTGGGGCTACTCAAAGGCAAAAAAGTTGCCATTATTGGCTACGGTAGCCAGGGCCATGCCCACGCCTTGAACTTGCAGGAGAGCGGCGTTGACGTGCGCGTTGGCTTGTATGAAGGTAGCAAGAGTTGGCCCAAGGCAGAGGCTGATGGGCTGCGAGTAGTGAGCAACGCACAGGCAGCCGCTGAAGCAGACTTCATTATGATGGTGCTGCCCGATCCTGTTCAGGGAGAGGTCTATGAAAAGGACATTGCGCCTAACTTGAAGGCTGGCGATACTTTGATGTTTGCCCATGGCTTCAACATTCGCTTTGGCTTTATTCAGGCTCCTGCTGATATAGATGTGACCATGGTTGCCCCCAAGGCTCCTGGTCATCGTGTGCGCGAAGTCTTTAAGGAAGGGTCGGGTGTTCCTGCCCTCGTTGCCATTCACCAGGACGCCAGCGGCAATGCCCTGGCAAATTCTTTGGCCTATGCCAAGGGAATCGGCAGCACACGCGCCGGTGTCTTGGAGACCACCTTCACCGAAGAGACCGAGACTGACCTCTTTGGCGAGCAGGTGGTTCTCTGTGGCGGTGTCAGTGAATTGGTCAAGGCTGGCTTTGAGACTTTGGTCGAAGCCGGTTATCAGCCAGAGATTGCCTACTTCGAGTGTATGCATGAGCTAAAGCTCATTGTTGACTTGATGTACCAGGGCGGTCTGAACTACATGCGCTATAGCATCTCTGATACGGCTGAGTGGGGCGATTATAAGACCGGCCCGCGCATTATCACCGATGAAGTGAAGCAGACCATGAAGCAGATTTTGGCCGAGATCCAGTCTGGAGCCTTTGCCGAAGAGTGGATGGAAGAGTATCACACGGGCGGCAAGGTGATCAACGCCACCCGCCAGAGCGAGCAGACCCAACAACTGGAACAAGTTGGTAAGGGCCTGCGCCGGATGATGACCTTCTTGAATGCCAAGGAAGTTGGTTAATTCGAGCCGAATCAACAAGCGGGAAGCACTAAGACTTCCCGCTTGTTGTTGGCAACTGTAGGTTTGTACTAGGGTCTGGCAATTGAGGCACGGCAATTGTAGCAGGGTCCCTGTGGGAGTTCACGGGAAAGGGGGTGATAGGAATGGATGATGGCCTTAGTGCCCTTACAGGCTGGCTAATAGCTTTCCATCATGTTGGGTTGCAAGATGTACCGGCGCATTCTGTGCGCTCCATTCACTTTTCACTCTCAAGCAATCTCATTCCCGCCGATCAGGGCGGTGAACATAGAAAGGTTTTTTGACCATGAATTCCCATAATTCCCAGAGCGAGTCTAACGACGAAGATTATGTAGGTAACGGTGGCGATGGTGCAGAGGATGCATCCGGCACGCCCGTTGTCGATCTGTCGCATGTAGATGTGAACGACTTTGTCATCTCTGACATCAAAGAATATACGCGCGAGATTGCCCACAGCAAGCGCGTGGTTGTCTTTGATACCACCCTGCGCGATGGCGAACAAAGCCCAGGTGCTACGCTAAACACTCAGGAAAAGCTGGATATTGCGCAACAACTGGCGCGTTTGGGTGTCGATGTGATGGAGGCTGGTTTTCCTGCTGCCAGCCCCGGTGACTTGGACGCAGTACGGCAGATTGCCAATACTGTCGGTCGTCAGCCACGCATCGGGCGCAACGGCGAGATTGTTGCGCCGCCGAGCATTGCCGGGTTGGCTCGTGCCAACAAGAAAGACATTGACCGCGCTTGGGAAGCCGTGCAAGGTGCAGTCCGCCCACGCATCCATACTTTTTTGGCGACCAGTGACATCCACATGGAGAGCAAATTGCGCATGAGCCGCAATGATGTGTTGGAGGCAGTGGGCGACATGGTGGAATATGCCCGCAGTTTCTGCCAGGATGTGGAATTCAGCCCAGAAGATGCTGGGCGTAGCGACCCCGAATTTTTGCTGCAAGTAATTGCGGTTGCGATTAAAGCCGGAGCCACCACGATCAACATTCCCGACACGGTTGGCTATACTACGCCAGAGGAATTTGGCGGCTTGATTCACTACCTGCGTGAAAATATCCCGGGGGCAAAGGATGTAATCTTTAGCGTTCACTGTCACAACGACCTGGGTATGGCAACCGCCAATACGTTGTCGGGTCTGCGTAACGGTGCGCGCCAGATGGAAGTGACCATGAACGGCATTGGTGAACGCGCCGGTAACACCAGCCTGGAAGAAGCGGTGATGGCGCTCTATGTGCGCCAAAGCCAATTTGGGCTGGAAACAAATGTGGCGACGCATGAGATTCACCGTGCCAGTGACATGGTCAGCCGTTACACAGGCATGGTCATTCAGCCCAACAAGGCGATTGTGGGGGCCAATGCCTTTGCCCACGAAGCCGGGATTCACCAAGATGGCATGCTGAAGAACAAGCGCACCTATGAGATCATGGATGCCTCCACGATTGGCTTGAACCAAAGCTCGCTGGTCTTGGGCAAGCACAGTGGTCGCCATGCGTTGAGCCGCAAGCTGGAAGAGATGGGCTTTCACCTGGATCGCGATGAACTGAACGACATCTTTCTGCGCTTCAAGGATTTGGCTGAC
>JBBQIG010000377.1:0-5761 GCA_038324715.1 Anaerolineae bacterium
TCACCAGAGCAGAAGGTGATTTAGTTGCAGTGATGAGCAAACGTTGACCAACGTAAATATGTGAACTTGATAGCTTGTTAAGCGCCATAATTGCGTCAACTGTCGTGCCATAACGCCTAGCGATGGAATAGAGAGTGTCACCCTGGGCGACTGTATATGTGTCGTTATTCTGGACCATCGGCACAGACGTTGACGCAATGAGCAGGCGTTGACCCACGTAGATATTCGTGCCACTGAGGTGATTCACTTGCATAATGGCTTCGACCGATGATCCATAGCGACGGGATAGTGAATAGAGTGTGTCCTCGCGGACAACTATATGTTCGGTATATCTAACGGAAGGTGAGGAAGAGGCGGAAGAAGTCGGGCGTGAGGAAATTTGCAGCACTTGACCAATCCAGATTGTATTACTATCCAACCCATTGGTCATCAACAGTACATCAACAGTCGTGTTGTAACGTCTGGCAATAGAATAGAGCGTATCACCTCGTTGTACTACATGCATAGCCATCGACGTGGACGAGTCAAAAGATGGCGCAAGAGGTGCACCAGTAGCGTTCAGTGCAGTGGCTGCAACTTGAGTAGGAAGCAGCACTGTAAGGAAAAATAGGGCGGTTATTATTGTGAATGGAAACAAGTTACGTTTCACAGCGGCACTCCAAGGGGTTGCAGTTGGGGCGTGCAGTCCAACCAATATAGCTACAATGACAGAGTGACACAATTAGCTTGATGAGGCAGATTGCTTCCAGGAATCGGCAAGTTTCCATACCGACTCGTTTACAAGTATATTCTCACGGCTATGCGGAACCAACACACTCACACTATCTCATACTATCCAGTATATTCTCGCTTGCAGTCGAAACGGGTAAAGCCACTTCAAGGCTAGGTACGAGCGTGCCATGCACAGCCGCTAAAGCATAACGAACTCTGGCAGCTACTTCCTCACCCGACACCTGCAAATAATTCAGATGGTCACCTGGCACAATATGTTCTTGCACACTATGCGTCAGCGTGCCCCAAGAGGGCTGGTTGCGGTGGCGATGCTCACTCAAGATCACCGTTACAGCGAGCGCATAGGGTTGCGTAGGTTCGAAGTCGCTCAGCAATTGCAGATAGTTGCGCCGGGCGAGATAGAGTTGGCGAACCTCCGATTGCGAATTGGGTGATAACGCCGCCAATCGTTCTACAGCATATTGGCGACCCTCGCGCCAACCCAACTGGCGAGCCTGCTGCCAATGATGCGTAAGACGCGCACCCCACTGCTGCATAAAGTACAGCGAACGTCCCATGCCCCTCACAAGAAGTTTTCGTCCCCACGCAAATTTTGTTGCTCGCTCCCGCAAGGGTGCATCCAAGAGCAACAAGTTAACCTGCTCGCCCTCTTGCACAAGCACGCGCGCCATTTCATAGGCCAACTTGCCCCCCAGACATTCACCGCCGATCAAGTAAGGGCCTTGGGGCTGGATGCGCCGCAGAGTTGTCAGCGATGAACTTACCAATTCATCCATCGTTGCAAAAAGTGCATTCGGGTCATCGGCAGCATTTGTCACAAGCCCATAAATCGGCCAGTGGTTGCCCATGCGACGGAATAACTCTTGATACTGCATCAGGATCTGCAAAGAGCCATTTGCACCGGGCATCAAGAAGAAGGGGCGATAGCCTTGCTTCCCCGTTACTACTTGCACCGCATCAATTCCCGTTGAGCGAACTGTAGGCGTATATGATACACCTCTATCACCGTGCATTATCTGACCGATGCTGCGGGCGAGTGCGGCAACTGTTGGTTCGGCGAAGAAGTCGCGCGGTGGCAAATCCGCGCCAAACGTTTGGTGGATACGCACCATCAGTTGCGCCGCCAAAAGCGAATGCCCGCCCACATCAAAAAAGTTTTCATCGGGACCCACACTGCCACCTGGCAGTAGCTCACCCAGCAGCATGGCGACTCTTCGTTCAGTCTCACTGGCAAAGACAAACTTTCGTTCTGGCATGGACAGGGCCAAGGTATTTACCATTTCATGCAGTAGGGGTCGCGCAACCTTGCCATTGGCATTGCGCGGTAGCTCGTCGAGGATCACAATAGAGGCAGGCACCATATAGCTGGGCAGCCAAGTAGCAAGTTGATGGCGAAGCTCATTCCCCACCACACCCTCGTCTGCCGCCACAAAGGCAACCAGCACACGCGCTTCATCACTCTCGCCAGGAGCAATTACGGCAGCTTCGCGTACAACATTTAACTCCAAAAGTGCCACCTCCACCTCGGCGGTCTCCACACGATTGCCGCGTATTTTCACCTGACCATCTTTGCGCCCCAGCACCTCTAGACACTGATTCTCATCCACACGCCCCAGGTCACCCATGCGGCAGAAACGTCGCCCATGCACATCCACACCAAACTTAGTGGCAGTCAATTCTGGGGCTTGCCAATATCCTGCCGCAGCATAGGGCGTGAAAACCACAATTTCCCCTGTCACACCTGGCAATTGTGGTTTATCATGCTCATCCCAAATTTCAATTTTTACCCAGGGGGGTGAAAAGCCCGCTGGCACCAACCGTGTCTCAAGTTGTGTCCCCTTGTCCATCAGAAATATGCTTACAGAACGGACTTCGGTTGCACTATAGAAGTTAGCCAAAACGCACTCATCCGGCAGATAGCGTTTATAGGCTTCAACATGCTCACGGTACATCGGCCCAGAACCCATTGCAATCATCCGCAAATTGGGAAAGTGCTGGAGACCATCTAAAGTCATGATCCAGGCACGCAATACAGTCCCGCCGATAGCAATGGTCACCTTGAAGTCGATCAGCCATTGGCTGAGGCGGGTAAATCCCTCATCTCGCAATTGAAAAGGCAACAAGCATGCGCCATAAAAGAGTGCAGACACAATTATGGTGATAGAGCCAGCGGCGGGTACTAGAAAGGCAACACGGTCATGAGTGGTATAGCGAAAGGGAGCTAGACGCTCCGCCATCATCAAGAGCAGGTTACGCTGTAGTTCAAGTGTACCCTTCGGTTTTCCAGTCGTGCCGGATGTATACATGAGATAAGCGGGCAGGGAAGTATCAGCACTCACCGGCATATCGTGAGAAGGTGATTCTTCATCCAGGTCGTCAATCACAATGCAATCAGCCGCATTCGGCCATAGTTGGCGTGCAACATCGAGATGTTTGCGACTGGTGATGACCGTTGAAATGCCCGCATCCTCAATCATGAACTGAGTGCGGTGAAGGGGTTGGCTAGGTTCAATCCAGGTATAGAACTTCCTTGCCTTCCACACTGCCAACGCGGCAATCGGCATATCCATCTCAGTTTCAAAGAGCAATGCAACTGGCTCCGTGGTCAATCCGCGCCGTGCAACAAGCGCATGGGCAATCCGATTCGAGAGTACATTTATCTCGGCAAAGGTAACTCTGCGGTTCGCATCCTGCACTGCCACATTCTCGCCAAATTCCTTAACAATTCGCACCCATCGCTCTAACAGCGGACGCGCTTGCTCTTCCTCACTCAGAGGCAGATGTCTACCCGTTGGGTGCTGGAGGCGCGCGCGAATCTCTTTTTGTTGGGAATACGTTGGCCCTTTTGCCATTGTGGCTTGCAAGTCCATTTCTGGGGTTACAACTGAGGTTCGTTCCGGCAGTAGGTTCAGCGCCATCTATGCGTCTCCAATGGTTTTATGCGGCTGCATCTCTGTTGCATCTATACCTATAAAGTTTCTTCGCTACTGATCTCTGTCTATGTTTGACGCAAAACCAGGCAGAACAGTGCGAAAAAGGATCGAACACGAACTTTTGTTTTGAGGAATGAAAGCCCAGAGGATGATCCAATTGCCACATGTGATCACAGAAAAAGAATGAGAAAAAGAATGGCTGCTACAAAACACAAAATATACAAAGTGGGCAAAGGCTCTCTTTGTATATTTTGTGTTTATCTTCAGCAGTAAACGGGGTTAGCGCCAGTAACGTTCAGCCCACTCGCCACCCGTCCACGACTTCACCGCTTCCGGCGTGATCGTGATCAGCACACGCGGACGATTCATCGTTTTGGCAGCATACTGTGGGCCATCTGGCCCCATATAACGACGCGCCATTTCATTAACTAATTCAAGCAACCAAGGGTCTTGCTCTGGCGCAATCGGCCCTGCGGTGATGCTCGCCTGACCTTCCACAAGCACACGTGTATGCTCCAGATGAACATCATCCGCCATATGCAACGCCACCGCAGGATTGGCACGAATGTAATCCATAAAGACCGCCCGCTCACGCGCCACCACATAAAAGCAGTTCTTGGCAGAATCGTAGGCATACCAAACCGGCGTAACATAGGGCCGACCGGTGGGCGTCACGGTAGCAAAGCGTGCATTCCACGGTTGACTCAGAAAGTCATCAAGCTCACTTTGGGTCAGCTTTCCCGTCTTTTGCGGTGGCAGATAATTCATAGGTGCGGTCAGCATAGTGATCTATTTCTAGTCTCTTTCAGAGAATCGACAGAGAATAACCCGCACTGGTGCTATGACCAGTGCGGTGGCAGAACTGGCTCATCCCACCCGTAGCGGTTTGCCAGCCACGTAGCCTGGTTCACCCCATCTTTATAGCTAGAATGGGCCGAAACATATTGGTTCACCGGCTTCGCAAAGGCTTTGACCAGAGGAGCTACCAGTTCAGGCGAAAAGGCATCGCGCTCATTGCCCGTCACCACCACGGTCTCAGCTTGCACCTTGGGCGCAAAGTGTAGTGGATTAAAGTAGCTCACTGTTTTCCACATCGCTTCGGCACGGTCGGGATAGGTACGTGCATAGTCGTTGTACTCTTCGAGCGGATAAGCACCCGTGCGCGGGGCCACTTGATCAGCCGCATAGAAAAGATTAGGCGTTGTATAAAGCGCATCCACTTCAGGACGCAATGCTGCTGTCATTAACGCCAATTCATCACCCACCACCGCAATCTTGCTCTTATCCACTTCGGGACGTGTCACCAAGAAATCGATCACGCAGCAACAATCCGCCACAATGCCTCGATAGACATAGCTCTTTGGATCATCAATGTCCGTTGTTAACAACCCAGGATAGGAGGCGGCAAAGGGCTTATCTGCCAAACGCCGTCCTCGATGGCGCAACGCCACAGTCACGTAGCGTTGACGTTCCTCATAGGAACCAATGTGCACCACGCTGCCATAGCCACCTGGGTGATAGATGACAGGAAATGGCCCTTCCCCCTTGGGAATGCTATAGAACGCATAGATCCGGTAAGGGCCAATGCTGGTGAGATGAAGATCGTAAACCGTCGAATGCTCGCCGCTGCGTATCGCGTTCACCGTCAATTCAGGAGCGGGGGGCAACGCCGCCAGTTCATCCATCGCATTTGCCCAATAGGTCTCAAAGTCCGCCGGGGCGGCTCCAACCATATTCGTCATGGGTCTGCTCCCATTTCGTTCAATAAACGTTCAATAAAGAAGTTGAGTAAGTAGAGGGGGAATTAGGCTTTCACCGGCTGCGGCTTCAAGATGCC
The DNA here is from genome assembly GCA_038324715.1 of Anaerolineae bacterium. Taxonomy (GTDB): domain Bacteria; phylum Chloroflexota; class Anaerolineae; order Caldilineales; family Caldilineaceae; genus QEUY01. The sequence continues at coordinate 5,503 of JBBQIG010000377.1, forward strand.
ATCCATGAAGCTGTTGATAATTGCCCCATGTTCATAGGAATTGGAATCGTGTCCATGCCCTGGATAGGTATAAAGCTTCTTGTTCGACGTGCCAATCTTCTCAAAAACCGCATAGCCTGTCTCTGGTGGGCAGACATCATCATTCAGCCCAATATTGACAATGATCGGACATTGAATGCGATCGACAAAGTTATGACAATCAAAATAGGCCAACGTATCTGTTACTTGCTGGCGCGATTGAGGATGCAAATGCAGGTAC
>JBBQIG010000378.1:0-5746 GCA_038324715.1 Anaerolineae bacterium
CATAGATCTATTGTAGAGATACAGTAGAGATAGAGTCGATAGTCACAGCTTGTTCAATCTGTATAGATTTTGATGCTGATCTTAGGCTACTTTGATAGAGGACGATTCGCTTGTGAAGGGGTACGATTAAAGGTAGTAAACCAGCATCTGCTGAGGCCGCTCTCTACTTGTAGGTAATCAGCGAATTGATTTTTTAACCACCTTGGAACATAGCTTTACTGGTATGAATGCTGATTTGATAAGCAGCAACGAGATTGATGATGCACACAGCCTCTTTGGTTGGCTTGATCTTTTTCAGTTGGCGGATAGTGCGCTTCCCGTGGGCAGTCAATCTCACTCATTTGGTTTGGAGACCCTGATCGCTGATGGGACGTTGAGTGCTGGATCACTTGCCAACTTCTTGCCCGACTATCTGCATGAGGTGGGGGCAATGGAGGCGGCTTTTTGGCGCGGGGCCTATGCGCTGGGTGCAGGGCAGGGGGGGGCAGGGTGGAATAGTGCCGAGCGGGGTGATGCGGTGATTCTGCCGTGGCTTGCCCTCAACCGGCGGTTGAGCGCGCTGCGCCCTGCCCGCGAGAGCCGTGCTGCCAGTGGTGCGCTGGGGCGACGCTTTTTGGCGTTGGCGGCTGACATGACCCAAATTTCAGGTTTGACCGATGCGCTGCAAGCCACGCGTACTCATGGGATAGAATGTCATCATGTGGCAGCTTTTGGGTTGACCAGCGGTCTGTTGGCTTTGGAACAAGAGGCCGCGCTGTTGGCTTATTTTCATCAAGCTGTGGTTGGGTTGTTGGCCGCGTGTCAAAAGCTACTGCCGATTGGTCAGAGTGAATTGGTGCGGCTGCGGTGGCGGCTGAAGCAAACACTGGCTGAGGTGGTTACTGCGAGTGCTACTATGGATTGGCGCACCACGCCACCCTGCTGCACGCCTAGCCTGGATGTGGCTTCCATGCGCCATCCAGGGTTGACGGTTCGGCTTTTTATCAGCTAGTCACATTTGTTTCTCTGGTTTGCTCTTTTTCCGTATGCCGCTTGGCTTGCTTCCCAGTAAGGATTCCGTTTCGTCTGCCATGCCTGGCGTCAACAGTCGTTTGTCTATACTCTTTGATCGTCCCTGTGGCGATTCGCAAACTCGTATGCGGCTGTTGCACCAAGAGATGCCACAGCGAGTGGTGCGCGCCTTTGCCAGTGATGATGGCATGGCTGTGACCCACCTGCACAACTTGTCGGGGGGTGTTTTGGGTGGGGATCAATTGCGGTTACAGGTGACGGTTGAGCCGCACGCGCAAGCGCAGTTGACCACAACGGGGTCAACCCGCATCTACCGCCATCGACCTGGGCGCGATGCCAGCCAGCAGAGTGAGATTACTGTTGCTACGGGAGGACTACTCGAGTATCTGCCCGATTCATTGATTCCCTATGCCGGGGCGCGCTATCAGCAACAAATTCATATTGATTTAGACGAGGATGCTGGACTTTTCTACTGGGAAGTGATTGCGCCTGGGCGTGAGGCGGCAGGTGAAATTTTTGCCTATGAACGGTTGGGGATTGGTTTGGATCTCTGTGCAATGGGTGAGCCGATTGCGTTAGAACGGATGGAGTTGGAGCCTGCCCTGCGCCCGCTGACGTCGTCATTGCGCTGGGGGACTTACCGCTACTTGGCAACCCTCTATATCTGCCGGGTTGGGGTGGCGGCTTCGGCATGGAGCACGCTGGAGAACGAACTGGCAACGATGGCGCAGGAGATGAGCCAACCCAACGAGACGCTATGGGGTGTGAGTACCTTGCGGGCACATGGACTGGTGGTGCGCGCGTTGGGTGTTAGCAGCAGGCAGTTGGTGACCGGCTTATCCACCTTTTGGGCGGCAGCCAAGCAATCGCTCTATGGCCGCGCGGCGCATCTGCCGCGCAAGGTTTATTGAGTATTTAAGTCGGCATTGCTGGCGTAAATTTTTGGGCCTTGTAACCTTCTTCGGAGCCACCCAAGGGGTTCCCGGCTCCAAGGAAGGGTTATTATTTTGAGAGATTCAGTGAAGGGGAGCGCAGATGCATCTGACCCAACGTGAGCAAGAAAAGCTGTTGATCTTTGTGGCTGCGGAGCTGTCGCGCAAACGACAGGCGCGCGGGCTGAAGCTCAATTATCCAGAGGCAATTGCCATTCTTACCGCCGAAATCATGGAGGCTGCACGCGATGGGCGTAGTGTGGCTGAGATTATGGTGTGGGGACAGAATATCCTCAGCCGCACCGATGTGATGGATGGCGTGGCAGAGATGATCCACGAAGTGCAAGTGGAGGCGACTTTCCCCGATGGGACGAAGTTGGTTACCATCCATGACCCGATTCGCTAACCTGTTCCGCTAAACTGTTCCGCCACAGAATATGCCCACGCTCTTTATAGCTTTATAAGCAAGCACGAAAGAGGAGTATTTGATGATTCCTGGTGAAATTTTGGTGGATGACGCCGCCCCGGCGATTACGGCGAACGAGGGACGAGAGACACGTACATTGCTCGTAGAGCATACAGGGGATCGCCCCATCCAAGTGGGAAGCCATTTTCATTTCTTCGAGGTCAACAAGGCCTTGCGCTTTGCGCGTCCCGATGCATATGGGATGCGCCTCAACATTCCGGCGGGAACGGCAGTGCGTTTTGAGCCGGGGGATAGCAAGGAAGTGACTTTGACAAGCTATGCGGGGGATCGGCTGGTCTATGGCGGCAATGCGTTGGTGCAAGGTGCATTGGATGAAGCCGCAACCGAAAGCAATGCCCTGGCGCAGATTGCCGCACAGGGCTTCCAGAGTAGCAACCCCTAAATTGGCCTACTGACTCTGGCCTAAAAGGATATTTGGGAGAGGAACCCTTTCGCATGAGCTTACAGATTCCCAGGCGCACCTATGCCGATCTCTATGGCCCAACCGCGGGTGACCGTATTCGGCTGGCAGATACGGAGTTAATTGTTGAGATTGAAAAAGATTACACCGTCTATGGGGACGAGATCACCTTTGGTGGTGGCAAGGTCATCCGTGATGGCATGGGCCAAAGTAGCCGCGCTGAGCGCGCTGATAGCGCCCTTGACTTGGTGATTACCAATGCGGTGATTCTAGATCACTGGGGTATTGTCAAGGGCGACATTGGCATTAAGGATGGCAAGGTTGTTAAGGTTGGCAAGGCGGGGAATCCCGACACCATGGCGGGAGTAGACCCAGAGCTGGTGGTGGGTGCGTCTACCGAAGTGATTGCGGGTGAGCATCTGATTGTGACCGCAGGGGGCATTGACGCCCACATTCATTTTATCGCGCCCCAACAAATTACTGAGGCGATTTCCAGCGGTGTCACCACCATGCTGGGGGGTGGCACAGGCCCTGCCACAGGCACAAATGCCACCACCGCAACACCGGGTGCCTGGAACATGGCGCGTATGTTGCAAGCAGTGGAGCATTGGCCGTTGAACTTTGGCTTTTTGGGCAAGGGGAATGCCGCCACACCGGGGCCATTGATTGAGCAAGTCTTGGCGGGTGCATGTGGATTGAAACTGCATGAGGATTGGGGAACCACCCCGGCGGCGATTGACACCTGTTTAAGTGTGGCAGATCAATATGATGTGCAAGTTGCTATCCACACCGACACGCTCAACGAAGCGGGTTTTGTGGAAGATACCATTGCCGCCATTGCTGGGCGCACCATCCACACCTATCACACCGAAGGCGCAGGGGGTGGTCATGCCCCCGACATTATCAAGATTGCAGGCTATCCCTATATCCTGCCTTCTTCCACCAACCCTACACGCCCCTTTACGGTTAATACCATTGCTGAACATTTGGATATGCTGATGGTCTGCCATCATCTGAACCCACAGGTTCCAGAAGATGTGGCCTTTGCCGAAAGTCGCATTCGCGCCGAGACCATTGCTGCCGAGGATATTTTGCATGACCTGGGCGTGTTGAGCATGATCGCAAGTGATTCACAAGCGATGGGGCGCGTGGGTGAGGTGCTAACACGCACCTGGCAGACCGCGCATAAAATGAAGGTGCAGCGTGGCGCGTTGCCGCAAGATTCCGCACGCAATGACAACTTCCGCGCCAAACGCTATGTTGCAAAATATACGATCAATCCCGCACGTACCCACGGCATCGGTCACTTGGTCGGTTCGATTGAGCCGGGGAAAATGGCCGACTTGGTCTTGTGGAAGCCTGCCTTCTTTGGCGTCAAGCCGGAGATTATCCTCAAGGGTGGCTTTATTGCTTGGAGCGTAATGGGCGACGCCAATGCCTCCATCCCCACGCCCCAGCCTGTCTTCTATCGCCCCATGTTTGGCGCATTTGGACTGGCAACGGCAGCAACCAGCCTTACCTTTGTTTCACAAGCGGCCCTCGACGCGGACATCTCCAAGCAATTAGGCTTGCGCAAGCAGGTGGCTGCGGTCAAAAATTGCCGGAGTGTTGGCAAGGCGGATATGGTACACAATGATGCCACGCCAACGATTGAAGTTGACCCAGAGAGCTATGAGGTGCGCGTGGATGGCGAGCTACTCACCTGTGAGCCAGCCGAAGTCCTGCCACTGGCGCAACGTTATTTCTTGTTTTAGGCTTGTCGAGAATTTGAACCTTCCTCGGAGCGGGGAGCCAGTTGGGCCGCTCCAAGGGATATTGCGGAAGTAGAAGGGACTTTTTATTCATGTCGAAGCTACAACCTGTGACTTTGGATCGTGCCTTGCGCATTGGCATTGCTGGCCCTGTGGGCAGTGGCAAAACGGCTTTGGTCGAATGTCTGTGCCGAGAGCTGGCGGGTCGCCTGCAAATGGGTGTGGTCACTAATGATATTTACACCAAAGAGGATGCGCTTTTCTTATTGCGCCGTGATGTGTTGCCCGAAGCGCGTGTGCGCGGGGTGGAGACTGGCGGTTGTCCCCATGCGGCGATTCGCGATGATGTCTCGATGAATTTGGAAGCAATTGTGGAGCTGGAAGAGACATTGCCTGGGTTGGAGTTGGTTCTGGTAGAAAGTGGCGGCGACAACTTGGCGGCTTCTTTTAGTCCTGAACTGGTTGATCATTGGATCTACGTCATCGACGTTTCTGCCGGGGATAAGATTCCGCGCAAAGGCGGACCGGGGATTATGCGCTCGGATCTATTGGTCATCAATAAGATTGACCTGGCTCCCCTGGTGGGGGCGTCGCTGGCAGTGATGGAGCGCGATACCAAGACCATGCGCGGGGATCGTCCTGCGGTCTTTAGCAATTTGAAAGACAGCACGGGCCTAGAAAGGATCGTGGCGTGGGTTGAGGAACGGTTGCAGGATGGCGACGGGTTGCGTAGCCGTCTGACGGATGGACGGCTGGAAGCCGATTGTGAACTGGCGCATCACCATCATCATCACTAAATATCCACTGCTAAACGGTATCCAGCATTTGTAAAAAGAATAGAATGATAGGATAGGGATGTAGTTGCTGCGATAACTACATCCCTACTTTTATTGGGCATTTTGGGGTGGGGGGCTTATGCTCTATGGTAGAGACAACTTTGATCCGCTCCCCTATGCTTGTCGGTCTGTGATTGTACTATTGTGCTTGTACTCTGTTGAATAGATTGCTAGATGGCCTCATGCTTACATTACCTACACTAAGCGAATTGCTTGAAAGTTCGGCTGCTCTCCACCGTCATCTTTGCCCGCGCCAGGTTTTGGGGATCCGTATGGGGATGTGGGCAGGGGAGTTGTTGGGGGTAGAAGTGCCGCAGAGCCACAAGCGG
>JBBQIG010000379.1:0-5744 GCA_038324715.1 Anaerolineae bacterium
AGGGCCATAGGCAAAATCAATTTCACTTTGACCGCTGGCAACTTCGTGATGCGATGCCTCGACATTGATGCCCATTGATTGCAGCGCATCAACCATCTGGCGGCGTACACTATTCGCCAAGTCAGTGCTGACATCAAAATAGCCGGCTCGATCGTGAGGCTTCAGCGGCATCACCGGGCCATCTGAGTTACGCTCAAAAAGAAAGAACTCGAGTTCAGGGCCAACCAGATAATCTAAACCCATGTTCGAGGCTCGTTCAAGTTGCCTTTTGAGTACAAAGCGCGGATCACCTGCAAAGGGTTCGCCATCTGGCGTATAGACATCGCAGATTACGCGCGCGGTCGATAGATCCATTTCCCACGGCACAACGGCAAAGGTAGCCAAATCGGGAACCAGATACATATCGCTTTCGGCAACGCGTGCAAAGCCTTCTACGGAACTACCATCAAACCAAATGCCGTGGCTGATAGCATTATCCCAATGGCCAATTGGGATCGTGACATGCTTGGCAATGCCGATAATGTCGGAAAATTGCAAACGAATAAAGCGAATATCATTGCGTTTGATGAGATCATCGACCCGCTGTAATTCCTCTGCGGTATATTCAATGCTCATGAGCGAGGCTTCTCCTGTGGTGACCATTCTGTTGACAAGAAAATTCGAGACGCGATAATCTTCATCAGGCGCCTGCCGGGAACTATGCGTCATAGTAAAGGGAGCCTCCCTATTGTATCACTCATCTAGTGCAAGGGCTAACACGTAAAGGCAACTCGCAAGGCAACTTGCAAGATAATCTGCAAAGGGAACATACAAGGCAAAATCAAACACAGAACTACACTCTTTACAGAACGCAGAACAATGCCCACAAAGGAGTCAGATCAATTGTAGAAACTAATTGTGAATAGACGAGAGTATCAACCGCGATGGAGTAAAGCATCGGCGGTCTGCATCATGCTTCACGCAGTACAGACCGCCGATTGTGATTCAATACACAGCAAACAAGCGAGGATTTGCTACAGGTACTTGAACGAGATTAGATACCGTAGTAAAGCACATACTCGTGTGGGTGCGGGCGCAAGCGCACGGCATCCACATCGGCAAGTCGCTTCTGGCTGACATAGGTCTCGATGAGATCAGTGGTGAAGACGCCGCCTTCCAACAGGTAAGCGTTGTCATTCTCCAAGTCAGTCAGCACGGCGTCCAATGAACCATGAACGCTGGTGACGTGCTTCAGAGTCTCTTCCTCGAAGAGATCCATCTCAGATGGCCCACCTGGGTCAATCTGATTCTTGATACCATCCAAACCAGCCAACAACATTGCAGCAAAGGCCAGATAAGGATTTGCTGCGGGATCTGGGCAACGGAACTCTACGCGCTTCGCCTTAGGCGAGTTGGAGTAGGTTGGGATGCGGCAGGCAGCAGAACGGTTGCGAGCGGAGTACGCAACCACCACAGGAGCCTCATAACCAGGTACCAAACGGCGATAGGAGTTTGTGGTGGGGGCACAGAAAGCCAACAGAGAGTTGATGTGCTTGAGAATGCCACCGATGTACCACAAAGCCATCTGGCTCAAACCAGCATATTCGTCACCGGCAAAGAGTGGCTGACCATCTTTCCACAAGCTCTGGTGGGTGTGCATACCCGAGCCATTGTCCTGGAAGAGGGGCTTGGGCATGAAGGTAGCAGTCTTGCCATGCTTCTTGGCGACGTTCTTGGCGATGTACTTGTAAAGCTGTACCTGATCGGCCATCTTCACCAAAGGTGAAAAGCGCATATCAATTTCACACTGACCTGCAGTAGCCACTTCGTGGTGATGAATTTCCACATCAATGCCAGCATCGATCATGGAGCGCACCATCTCCGAACGGATATCTTGCAGTGTGTCAAAAGGCGAAACCGGGAAATAGCCGCCCTTATAGCCCATCTGGTGACCTAAACCAGGCATACCAGAATTCCAAGGGCCTTCCTCAGAATCTACTCCATAAGCAGAGGAGTATTGGCCTGAGTGATAATGAACCTCATCGAAGATGAAGAACTCAGCCTCTGGTCCAACATAGATTTGATCGGCGATGCCCGTGGAGAGCAAGTAGTCCACCGATTTTTGTGCCACAGTACGTGGGTCACGGCTGAAAGCTTCGCCCGTAATCGGCTCAACAATATTACAGACCATGCTCAACGTCGGCATGGCGCACATCGTGTCGATGAAGGCCGTGGTGGGGTCAGCGATCAAGTTCATATCCGAGCTTTCGATCGTCTTGAAGCCACGAATCGATGAGCCGTCAAAGCCCATTCCTTCCTCAAAGGCCCCCTCTGGGTCAAAGCGCTCTACTGGCAAAGTGTAGTGCTGCCACTGACCATACAAATCAGTGAATTTAACATCCACCATCAGAATGCCATTCTCGCTAATCGCAGCCATGACATCTTGTGGCGTCTTACAATTGAGAGCCATTTCCTCTACTCCTTGGGTGTTTCAATGAGATACTACTGATTTTTCCAGACAAGAGACTACAGTATATATATGCCCAGTCCCTTAATCATAATAAACGTCAGTCAAAAAGAAAAACTCTGGTCACGTAACTAGGCAAAAGAATGATAAACCCATTCTTTCTTTCCTAGTAAACTTCGTAACCAGAGTATTCTTGCTAGATCGCAAATCTGTAACCAGTTATTCGGACTTCTTGACCAAATACTTAGGAGCGATCACCCACATGGTAAACAGTGCGACAAAACCACCAGCGGCTAATAAGAGTTCCATTTCAAATTCCCCTTTTCTAAGTCTATGGCACCTAATCTTTAGTGCCGTTAGTCCGGCTTCGCATCTTGCCCTTAGCAGTTGACATTGATTACTAATTCGTTCTGCCGTGGCTTAAGTGCGTTTCTCTATGCGTAAGTATAGGGGTTAGAGAGCGACTTCTCTACCAACAATTTTCACAAAGTTCCCGCTTGGTTTTTGTGCAAATTGCACGAAAGAATTCGCCCTCTTCGCCATCTAATCAGGTCATTTTCTCGTCATAGCTAGCACATCGTGCAAACCATTTGCTTGCTCAATCCTCTCGAGCAGCGAGCAAATTCCCAGCTTTATCGCGCACCAAATGGTCATGATTTCTGTGCGCGGACTCCTTGCTACGCGGCACACGCTTTGCTACACTATGGGAATCGCTTATGCCAGAAGGCAACGAAGCATAAAAGTAGCTGTTTGGAGGTGTTCCCATGTCGAAGCTCTCGAAATTTCGCAACGACCCCAATGTACGCATCGTCACAGGTGTTTGCCCACATGACTGCCCAGACTCTTGCAGTTGGCAGGTGGCGGTTGACCCTAAGAGTGGGCGCGCGCTCGATTTATGGGGCCATCCCGACCATCCCGTTACCCAAGGCGCACTCTGCACCAAAGTGGATCGCTATCTGGAGCGAACCTATCACCCCGAACGGCTGACTACGCCGCTCAAGCGCGTGGGGCCAAAGGGGAGCGGAACCTTCACGCCGGTCACATGGGATGAAGCTATCCATGACATTGCGGCTCGCCTCAACGCAATCATTGACGAACATGGCGCGGAAGCCGTGCTGCCCTATTCCTATGCAGGCACAATGGGACTGCTGCAATATGATGGCGTCTCCCAACGCTTTTTCAACGTCATGGGCGCAAGCCGTCTGGCGCGTACCATCTGCTCGGAAGCAGGTTTCGAGGGCTATCGCTATACCATCGGCGCAACCGAAGCGATGGAGCCAGATGCGTTTGCTAAATCCAAATTGATCTTGATTTGGGGCAGCAATACCCTCACGAGCAACGTCCATCTCTGGAACTTTATCCAAGAGGCACGCAAGGCCGGCGCGCAACTCATCGTCATTGACCCAGCGCGCACCCGCACCGCACGCGCCGCCGATGAGTGGATTCCCATCCACCCCGGCACCGATGGGGCGTTGGCGCTTGCCATGATGCACGTGATCATTGCCGAAGGCTTGCATGATGCCGACTATGTGGCTCAATACACGCTTGGCTTTGAGCGGTTGGCTGAACGCGTCGCCGATTGGACACCCGAACGCGCCGCCGCCATCACAGGCATTCCCGCCACACGCATCCAAGCATTAGCCCGCGCCTATGCCACCTGCCAGCCCGCGGCCATTCGCATCAACTATGGCATTCAGCGTCATGCAGGTGGCGGTATGGCTGTGCGTACCATTGCCTGTCTACCTGCGCTCGTAGGCGCATGGCGGCATGAAGGTGGCGGCATTCAATTGAGTACCAGCGGCGTCTTTCGCCACTTGGACACGCGTTCGCTCTATCGAATGGATCTTCTCGACGGACGCCAGCCGCGCACAATCAACATGAACCGCTTGGGTGATGCACTCAGCCTTGACCCCGCCGGTATTGCTCGCGCCCATTATCACCCGCGCCCTGTGGATGCAGTCCCCACGCCCGCAGAGGCAGGTCCCCCTGTGAAAGCGCTGATTGTCTACAACTGCAATCCAGCGGCAGTCGCGCCTGACCAGGGTGCGGTGCAGCGTGGTCTACAGCGCGAGGATCTCTTCACAGTGGTCTTGGAGCATTTTCAAACCGATAGCGCCGATTATGCCGACTATCTATTGCCCGCCACTACACAGATGGAACATTGGGATATTCTCAAGCCCTATGGCCATTTCCACCTTGCGCTGAATGAACCTGCGATTGCGCCCGTTGGTGAGAGCCTGCCCAACAGCGAAATCTTTCGCCGCTTGGCACAGGCAATGGGCTACAGCGACCCTGGCTTTTTGCAGACCGATGTGGAGATATTACAGGAGTTGGTGGAAAACCAACGCCACCCCCGCTTCGAGGGCATCACCTGGGAGGCATTGCGCGAACGCGGCTTTATTCGTCTCAACATTCCCACACCCTACCTGCCCTTTGTCGAGGGCAACTTCCCCACGTCCAGCGGCAAATGCGAATTCTACAGCGCACGTATGGAGGCCGATGGCTATGACCCATTGCCCACCTATCACCCCCCGGCATGGCAGCAAGGAGCCGCACCAGACGCAGCGTTGATCTGCATATCACCCCCTGCCCATTCGTTCCTCAACAGTTCATTTGCCAACGTGGAGCGTTTTCAGCGCCGCGAGCAAAAGCCCTTGCTGAAAATCCACCCAGATGATGCAGCCCTGCGCCACATTGGCGACAATGCAAGCGTGCAAGTGGTCAACGACCTGGGCAGTGTGACTCTCACCGCACAAATTACGACCGACATTGTCCCTGGTACAGTCTTCGCACCCGGTATTTGGTGGGCAAAGCACAGTGGTGATGGACGCAACATCAATCAAGTCACGCCCCAAAGCGAGACCGATATGGGGGCTGGGGCTTGCTTCTATGATACGCATGTCTGGGTGATGCCTGTGCCAGAGCAAATGGCAGAGAAATCTCCAGAAAAAGTAACAGGCAGAAGAACAGAAGAAGAAACAGGAAGAGTACCAGGGACTGAGGGCAGAAGATCAGACTTCTTTTCCAAACGACCCATAGAAGCTGCCGACTAACCTCGGTTCGTTGGCCCTCGGTTAGTCGCCCGGCTTTATCTAAACAGCTCTATCGAAAAAGGAACAGACGGCAAGCTAAAAGCTTGTTCGGAACGACGTCCAGTGGATGCGAAAATTGGGACGCGAGGAAAAGCAGGAGATTCAAATATGGTTACCAATCGTCATGCGTCGGATGCTAGCAATGAAGATCAGACTTCCGTTGATGCGCCGCAAGAGGAAATTGACCTGCGGGCTAGAGAACAACC
>JBBQIG010000380.1:0-5724 GCA_038324715.1 Anaerolineae bacterium
AAAGGCAAGTTGCGCGCCCTGCAAGTCTCCCGTTTGATAGGGGCGAGAGTGCCATAAAAACGCGCCCTGCTCATGCAAGGCGCGTAATTCTTCTCCAAGTTCAGGCGCAATCAGTGTGATGGCAGCTTGCGCGGGCAGTAGCCCTGTTACCTTGCGTGCGGCAACAATCCCACCACCGATCACCACCACATGCGCACCCGCCAAGTTTATCAGTACCACCGGGTAAACTGGCTGGGCAGGGCGTAGCCGCTCACCCTGTACACCCTGTGCATCATTCATTGGCTGTGTCTTGTGCAGCGTCGTGCGACATTTTTAGGCGTGGGCGGCGACACGTAGCCCTGGTGTGGCAGCGAGTGAGAGAAAGCCAGCCGCTTGACCACTGGGCGTAAACCAACCGAGTTCGCCAGCCAGCGATGCCACTGCGCCAATCACCAAAATGGCGGGTGACGGTAGCACTGCTTGGGCAATGGCGTCGGCTAGCTCGGCAAGGGTGGTGGTGACGACCTCTTGTTTGTCGGTTGTGCCATTACTGATTGCCGCGGCAGGTGTGCTGGGTGCAAGGCCCGCGCCAATTAGCTTTTCAGCAATGCAGTCGGCATTGCTCAGGCCCATGAGCACGACCAGCGTGGGAATGCGTGCCAGCGCATCCCAATCGGTTGTGGAATTCTCTTTGTCGGCACATTCGTGTCCTGTGACCACGGCAAAGGCTGTGGAGAGGCCGCGATGGGTGACGGGAATTCCGGCATAGGCAGGAACAGCCAGCGCTGACGAGACCCCAGGGACAATTTCAAAGGGTAGCCCTGCGTTGTGGAGTGCCTGTGCTTCTTCACCGCCGCGGCCAAAAACAAAGGAGTCACCTCCCTTAAGCCGTACCACCTGCTTGCCCTGACGCACCCGATCCACCAATAAGGCGTTGATCTCTGATTGGGGCAAGGTATGATGTCCCGATTCTTTGCCCACAAAGAGCTGTTCGGCGTCGGTGCGGATTTCATCTAGAAGTTCGCGCGCAATCAGCCGGTCATAGATGACGACATCGGCGCGGCGCAGCAAGGTTAGCCCGCGCACGGTGATGAGATCGGCACGACCGGGACCAGCTCCAATTAAATAAGCTCTACCGCGACGTGCGCTTAAGCGTAAGGTTCTCATTGTGCTTCCTTTTCGTTTCACGAAAGTGCCAGCGCCTGTCGCTGAATCACGAGTTGCGCCGCTGGCAATAGCCCTTCTACAGCATCGACCAGGCAGACATCATAATCTAAGTGTTGCGCCAAGAGCAGTGAAGTGTTTTGGTGCTTGGCCTTTGCCTGGGCGACGAGTGCCGGTAGATCTTCGGCTACGTGCCGTCCCAGATGTAAGAAGTAGGGCAGGGCGATAATCTGTTGCGCCCCACCAGCAACCAACTGGTCAAAGGCGTCTGGAATGGTGGGCGTGTTGCAATCCAAGTAGCTCACCAGAGAGCCAGCCAAACCTAGCTGCTTCACCAAGGCGTCGGCAACATTGTAAAGTGGCGCGTTGGCTGTGGGCAGGGGTGTGCCGTGTGCCATCAGCAGCAGCGATGGCGCACCTAGTGTAGAATCAGCATCCAGGCCATCCAGCACGACCTGAACACGCCGTTGTGCCAGGTCAATCAGTGCTGGATGGTCGCCTATTACTGGGGCAAGCCGAAAATTAACCGAAGGAAAGTTCTTGCTTACCTCAGCAATCAGCGCATGTAAATCATTCTGGACGTAGAACCCTGCGATCAGAAAGTAGGGCTGGATGGTGATGGTTCTTGCCCCTGCCGCATGAACTTTGCTCACAACCTCTGCCAATGTAGGGCGGCTATAATTTAGAAAAGCCGCCTCGACCAGTGGCGCAACCCCACGCTCACGCAGCCGCGCAGCAATGCGGATCATTGAAGCGCCGCTGGCACTACGCAAGCTGCCGTGACCGATGAGGATGAGCGCGTTGGTTGAAGTTTGCTGGTTGGGTTGCTGCATAAGCAATTTCCTGTTGAACGTTGAGATTAGACCTTCCTCGGAGCGACCCAGGGGGCTTCCCGCTCCAAGGAAGGGGCGCGTACTATACGTGTATGCCACATTCTATCTTTGACTTTCCTTGCCAGCGTCCAGCACGCAGATCTTCGCCGGGTTGGACAGGACGGGTGCAGGGTGCACAGCCAATGCTGGGAAAGCCCTGGTCATGCAGTTTGTTATAGGGCAGGTTGTGATTGCGCACATACTGCCAGATCTCTTCCTCGCGCCAGTGGATGAGTGGTGAAATCTTTACCAGATTGTGACGCTCACTCCAGGTAATCGCAGGTGTCTGCGTGCGGGTATTGGCTTGGTCGCGGCGTAGGGCAGTGGCCCAGGCTGTGCTGTCTTGCAGAGCACTCTTCAGCGGCACAACCTTGCGTAGCTGGCAGCACAGGTCGGGATCACGCTGATAGAGAGCAGGGCCATACTCCTCAGTCTGTTGTGCAACCGTCTGCTCTGGCAAGACCCGGCGCAAGTTGCGTTGATAATGGTCTTGAATGCGGTTGATCAAGGTATGGGTTTCGGGAAAGAAATAGCCTGTGTCAATGTAGAAGATGTCCACATCGGGCTGAACTTTCAGCGCCAGATCCATCAGCACCAGACCACTAGCTCCAAACGAGGTGCCAATGCTAAGGCCCGTGCCAAAGGTTTCAATGGCCCAAGTCAGGACGCTCTCGGCTGTGCCTTGTTCATAGCGGGCATTGAGCCGAGAGAAGACCAGATATGTCCATTCCATGAAGCCGGTACTTGGTGCGGCTTTAAGTGCGGCGACCATGCGATCTCCTCAGGCCAAGCGGCTTATGCCGAAGCCGAAACTGTCGTGTTTTGAGCTTTGTTTTGATCCGCGTTTTGAATCGTGTCAACGCCTACGCGATCTGCCCAGTCACCCAAACGCTCGTCAGGTTGGCGTTGTGCAATATAGCTCTTGAGTACATCCTCTAGCTCTTTGCCAAGTTCGCCGCTGGGAACCAACTCGCGATAGAGCTTGTTGATGCGCGTGCCTTCTAGGTTGCCACCCAAATAGATGTTGTACTTGCCGACTGTGCGACCTACCAGTCCGATGTCTGCCACATAGGGACGGGCACAACCATTTGGACAGCCAGTCATGCGGATTGAGAAGACATTCTGATCCAACCCCAGGTTGGCAGCAATCGTCTCCACCTCGTCAATCACATCAGGCAGGAAGCGTTCGGCTTCGGTCAGCGCCAGACCACAGGTCGGCATTGCCGGGCAAGCCATACTGTTGCGGCGTACCACCGAGATTTCATCCACCGTGGGCACACCATATTCGGCAAGAATGGCTTCTACTTCGGCCTTCTGCTCGGTGGTAATGCCACTGAGGATGATGTTCTGTTGCGCTGTGATGGTGACGCCGGTGCGATATTTTTGCACCAGGGCGCGTAGCCCGCTGCGCGTGCGACGTGCGCCCACATCCTGAACACGGCCATTTTCGACAAAGATGCCCAGGAACCAGTTGCCATCGACTTGCTGATGCCAACCCAGGTGATCCTCAAACTCCAGCGGAGGCATCTCCTGGAAGGGTTCAACGGTGTAGCCCAGGTATTCTTCGACCTTGGCGCGGAACGCTTCAATGCCCCATTCAGCAACGACATACTTCATGCGTGCATGTTTGCGGTCGGTGCGGTCGCCATGATCGCGCTGCACCATGACGATCTTTTCCATCACATCGACAATTTTGTTGCGAGGCACATAGCCCAGCGGAACCGCGAGTGCGGGATAGGTGTCAGGATCGTTGTGGGTTGTCCCCAGTCCGCCACCCACGAAAACGTTGAAGCCATGAACGGTGACGCCATCTTCGGCAATCAAGCCGACCATGCCCACATCGTTGCTCAAGATGTCGGTGCAGTTATCACCTGGGTAGGCAATGGCTGTTTTGAATTTACGGGGCAAATAGGCTTTGCCATAGATCGGTTCATTGACCTCTGTGACTTGTGGCTGTTGCTCTTCTTCAAAGTGTTGGCGTGTTTTTTCGCCATTCTCATCTTCCAGCCAGATCTCATGGTAGGCTCCGCTACGCGGGTAGAAGTGGCGAGTAAGTTCTACGGCTACCTCTTGCAACTGCTCGCGCACAGGGTCGCCATAGGGGGCAGGACATGACATAATGTTGCGCTGGACATCACCACAAGCGCCCAAGGTGGTGACGAGGGCAGCGTTGAGGGCACGCAGTGTACCCTGCAAGTCACCCTTGATGACGCCATGAAACTGGATGCCTTCACGCGTAGTGAGCCGGAAATCGCCCTTGGAAAATTCGTCGGCGATGGCATCATGGACGAGGTACTGCTCGGCGGTGAGACGTCCACCTGGCAACTTGCTGCGCGTCATAAAGGAATAGATGCGGTTATTGCGTCCGCGCACATCGCGGTCATGCTGCTGGTAGATTCCATGAAATTTGAGAAGTGTTTTCACATCTTCGTCAAAGTCGGGGGTCGGTTCTTGGAGTTGGATGGGCAATGTACCGCGCAATCCATGACTATTGGCCTTGACATCTTCTACTGACATTTGAGTTCCTCCATTGAATCAAGCTAATCAGGCTGTACAAACTGTTGTAAAGCGGTCTATCGTGAGTAACAAATGGGTCTTTTGCAAAAGGTCGGGTTGCGACCATATAAGAAAATAGGCACCAAAGATTTAGAGTGGGCGCGCAAAAAGGTACGGCACTCGAATCACCGTCAGACAGGAGCCATGCACAAAAGAGTACACGCTTAACCTCGCCAGGACGCGACAGTGGGCCTTGACAGTGACTTCTATTCTTCTATTGGCAAGCAGTTGGGATTAGGACGCCAAGTTGGTACGGGCGTCTAGAGACACAGGCAGGTACAACAACAACAGGAGGGGAGGCAAGAGGTGTGGACAGCAGAGAATGCAGAGGTAGCAGGTAAAGCAATACTTGGGGAGATGACGGAGGCGCGGCGTATCAGCGACGCCAAACGTCGGTCAGTTGTCTCTTGAGACACAAACCGTTTCATAAGAATACCTCGTAATAGATAAGAAAGCAGTTCCAACACCACTTCGTGACAGTAGCACTTGTAGTACAGATAGTATCCAGGGTGCTAAAGCCGATAAGATGGCAGTATAAGAGGGGCTAGCCTAAATGTCAAAACGCGCACACGATTTGGGTGGGGTTGCGTTTGTGTGAAGTGGGGGGTGTGAGATGGAAAGACCCTTCCTCGGAGCGGGGAGCCCTTTGGGCCGCTCCAAGGAAGGGTGGGGCGCGGTTTTAGTGTTGCATTAGAAGGGTTTTAGTCGAGAAACCCATCCTCGAAGTTCCGAGCTTCGAGGATGGGTTAACCGCCGAGAGCAAAAAGCTCTTTAGGCTCCGAAGCGAGCGAGACGACCAGCGACGCCCATTGCCATTGGCACAATATGGGTGGCGTGGAAAATTCCCAAGTGTCCACTGGCACAGGCCCGTTCGCCAAAGGTAGTGGTCTGGTCGGGCATGGCATTGGTTCCCCACAAGAGGGTGGGGACTGGATGCCAGGAGTGGCTGCGTACTTTGGCGGGCGTGCTGTGATCCCCGGTGACGATGATTGCCCCTGGATTTAGTGCCAGAATGCGGGGAATGATGGCATCGACTGCTTCAATCTCATGCACTTTGGCATCGAAATTGCCATCTTCGCCATAGCTGTCAGTCTTTTTGATGTGGATAAAGAAGAAATCATGCTCATTCCAGACTCGTTCTAGGGCATCAATT
>JBBQIG010000381.1:0-5707 GCA_038324715.1 Anaerolineae bacterium
ACTCCCTTGCTGCTCACTTTGACAGAAAGATCCCTCGTCGAAGACCGAGTGCGCTTGGAGCAGGTATGACAACTGATTTGCTATACGTTACTCGTCCAACAACACCACAGGTTCCTCATAAAAGCGCACCTGGCGCGCGAGCAGTTTGGCATGAACAAACTCATCCAACCATTGACGTTTCAGCGCCAATGGCTCATCTTCGGCAAGTTTCGCCAGGGGCGCGTTCAGTCGCAAAATGCGTCCGGGAATGATAAAGCGTGTGATGCCCGCGGGAACAGTACGCCCGTGGGCGGCAAGTTCCAAGATAGTCTGAATGGTAAAACGGGGGAAACTGACAAGTGCTGCCAAACGAGCAAACTGGCTGGCAAGCAATTCCATGTCAGTCACCAGCGTGCGCTCAACATCCCCCCACTCGCCATAGGCAGCCACCACACGATTCAACACCCGCAACCATTGGTCATCGCCATCAACAGAATTTGCACCCGCTTCCAGCACAAAGCCCTCATGATCGGCAGTGAACAGATAGCCCAACGCGCCAGACGGCAACCCCTCATTCAAGAAGATTTCGCGCGCATAAGCTCGTAGTTTCAGCCCCTCAACACCACGCAGAACCTTCAGCAATCCAGCAACATCGCCGCCATGCACAGCATGATGCCAGGTAGAAAGCTCCACCTGCTGCGGCTCAATTGCCACCACTTGCACAATCAGATGTGGATAGCCCAGATGGCGCAGGGCTGTCAAGCGCGTTGCACCATCTAGCACCACATATTTGCCCTGGTAAAATGCGGTGATCGGGGGATTGATCAGCTTGCCTTCCGCCAGCAATCGTGCCGATAACTCTGCCACGCGCCGCCCGTGATAATGTTCATGGGGAACCACCTGCTCCACTGGCACCACTTGCAACGCCAAATGGTATCGGCCCTCTTCATGGCTCAACAGCGTCACGCCTGCCGGGTGTTCTCCACCCAGATGCAGTGCAGCATAAGGCTCGTCAGGTTGGTGTTTGTTCTGGTTAGAAAGATCGGTAATTGAAGTAGAACGCATAAAACGGCTTTCACAGGCTAGAGCAAGTTTAATTAAGTGGGGCAAGCAACATGCGCGAAGGCTAACATGGCAACTAGGGCTTGTCAAACCACCCTCTCAATTCTAGCTTTTTCCATGCCCATTCAGGTACAATTTGCAACAAGTTGCACGGTTTACCTCGTCTTTATTCCTGGCTTTTATCTCTATCCTTTATCCCAAATCGGAAAGCACACGAATCACCATGGATCGCCGCAAGGCTCTCTTATACTTGCTCACAACTGTTCTGCTCTGGAGTACCAGTGGACTCTTTGTCAAAGTGCTCGATTGGCATCCCCTCGCCATTTCTGGCATCCGCAGCGCCATTGCCGCGGTTGTCATCTGGGCGTATCTGCGCCGCCCCCAATTTGTCTGGTCATTCAACCTCATCGCTGGCTCCGTTGCCTATCTGGGCGCGCAAAGCCTCTTTGTGGCAGCAACCACCCTCACCAGCGCAGCCAACGCCATCTTCCTGCAATATACCGCGCCCATATGGGTCGCGCTCTTTGGCATCTGGTACCTCCGTGAGAAGGCACGCGCCATAGATTGGTGGACGATGGGCATCATCTTTGTGGGCATGGCGCTCTTCTTTGGTGATGAGCTTTCCACCGCAGGTGTGCAAGGCAACATTCTCGCCATTATCGGCGGCATCAGCTTCGCATGGATGATCCTTTTCATGCGCAAGCAAAAAGATGGCTCACCCGAAACGATTGCGCTTTTGGGCAACATCCTCTGTGCGCTCGTGGGCGTGCCCTTTGTGCTCATGGCATGGAATGAAGGCACTTTGCCCGAAATTCAGGGCTGGACTATTCTCATTTATTTAGGTGTGTTACAATTGGGTATCCCCTACCTGCTATACGCCCGTTCCATCCGTCACCTCCACGCCCTTGAAGCCGTATTAATACAGACTTTGGAACCAATACTTAATCCCATTTGGGTGTTTCTGGTTTTACAAGAAAGACCAGGGCCTTGGGCATTTGCAGGTGCGCTCGTCGTCTTAAGTGCGGTGACTCTCCGTGCGCTCACCGTCGCACAGAGTGAACGCCACCGCACCCTTAAACCTGAACCAGCGTCATAACACTCAATAGATAAGCACGATCGTACGCGGTTCGGCAACGTTGCTCCTCGACCTACTGCTTCTCTGCAACCTGCTTCCCGGTATATGTTTGGCTGTACCTGTTTCCCAAAGATTTCATGTCCACCACGCTTACACAAATCCGACTCGCGAAAGAAATAACCCTATGACCGCGCGCAAAATTGTCCTCATTGGTGCAGGCAGCGCCTCCTTCACGCAGGGTCTCGTCGCCGATATGATCCTTTCCGGCGATGCCTGGGATATTCACCTGGTTGATGTAAATCCCCAAAACTTAGCCGTCGCGCAGGGCGTTGTACAGCGCATGTTAGCCGCGCGTCCAGCGCCCATCACCGTGACCGCCACAGCAGATCGCCGCGCCGCGCTCTCTGGCGCAGATGCAGTCGTGACGACCTTTGGCGTGGGGGGTCGTCGTGCATGGGAACTAGATGTCTTTGTGCCTCGTCAACATGGCATCTATCAGCCTGTGGGCGATTCGGTGATGCCGGGGGGTATCTCGCGTGCAATGCGTCATGTTCCGTTGGCAGTTGCCATTGCGCGTGATGTGGCAGAACTCTGCCCCACAGCCCTCTTTGTCAATTACGCCAACCCCATGAGTGCCATCACGCGTGGCATACGCAAGGCGACAGGCGTTGATGTGTTGGGGCTATGCCACGGCGTCACCCATGTGCATGGCTACCTGGCAGAGATGGTGGGGCTACCCATGCACGAAACTGCGGTGAGTTGTATCGGCGTAAATCACTGCACCTGGATCACCGAGTTTCGTCACCGCGGCCAAAACGTTTGGCCCCAGATCGACGCTATCTTGGCAGAAACCCCACCCGCCTTGCCCCCAGCGGGTGAGCCTTTTGCTTCGGCGGCTCCCTTTAGTTGGGAACTCTATCAACTCTATGGAGCCTTCCCCGCCGTGCTAGATCGCCATGTCACCGAGTTCTACCCCGATCTCTGTCGCCAAGGGGCCTACTATGGCATGACGTTGGGTGTAGACGCCTACTCCTTCGAAGGCACCATTGCGCGCGGTGATGAAAACTTTGCGCAAATGGACGCTGTCGCTCGTGGCGATGCCCCACTCGACACAGAGGTCTTTGACCATGCTCCCGGCGAACATGAGCAATTGGTCACCATCTTGGCTGCGCTTGCAGGCAAGGGACAGGGACTCTTTGCAGTCAACCTGCCCAATGCAGGACGTGTGCCAGGTGTCCCCGACGAGGCCATCTTAGAAGGCAATGCCTTCATTGATGAAAACGGCATCCGTGTACTCAGCATAGGAGATATCCCCCTGGGCTTGCGTGACCAAATTGCCCGACGCGCCACCATCACCGAACTAACAGTAGATGCTGCGCTCACTGGCGACCCGAATCTCATGGCTCAAGCCATCTTGGCGGACGGCTCCGTTGTCCGTCCTCAAGCAGCACTGGCACTAGCCCAAGATCTGTTAAATGCTCAAGCGTCCTACATGACGCACTCTTCGTAATGTACCTGTCCCAAACTTACCGTATCAAACTTACCGTCCTAAACTCATGCTGGCGATGATCCAGCGCAACAACTAAGTGGAATTTCATGACAAACTCTCAACTCAAATTTTTCCGTCCCGAAGAAGTAAGTTCCAAATTTCCAACCTCCAAATTACCACGCTCCGAATATCCACGCCCCCAATTTGCACGTGCCGATTGGCTCTGTCTCAATGGGCCGTGGCAATTTGAAGCCGACTATGGCAATAGCGGCTTAGAACGTGGATTGCGTGACCGCGACTTGGCGCAGACTATCCAAGTGCCCTTTTGTCCCGAATCTCCCCTTTCTGGACTGAACCATCATGACTTCATGGACGCAGTTTGGTATCGCCGTACAGTGACCATTCCTACCGAGTGGGCTGACCGCAACGTGCTGCTCCACTTTCAGGCAGTAGACTATGACACAACCGTTTGGGTCAATGGATCAGAAGTAGGCCGTCATCGCGGTGGCTTCACCCCCTTCAGTTGCAACCTGGCAGGCATTGCCCAGGCTGGCGAGGAAATCACAATTGTGGTGCGCGCCCGTGATGACCACCACTCCCCCCAGGCCCGCGGCAAACAGGCAGCCCGTCAACATGATCCCTATGGTTGTTTCTATTTGCGTACCACAGGCATCTGGCAAACAGTCTGGTTGGAGCCAGTTCCAACCTCCTATCTACAACGCCCACGCATCACCCCCGATGTTGCCAATTGCACGCTACGCATTGAACAGCCCGTGCGCAATGCCCAGCGTGGTCAAACCATCCGCATCACCGCACGCGCAGGCCAAGAAGTGGTTGCCGTGGTTGAAAACGCAGCCACCAAAGATTTCACGCCCCATCTCGACCTGCACATCCCCGACCATCAGTGCCGCTTGTGGTCGCCAGAGGATCCCTTTCTCTATGACCTAGAGATTGAATTGTGCGACTCCTTGGGTCTCACCATTGACCGTGCCCAAAGCTATGCGGGTCTGCGTAGCGTCACCCTTGATGGCAAGGCTGTTAAGATCAACGGCAAAGTAATCTTTCAGCGACTGGTCTTGGATCAAGGCTACTACGAGGATGGCATCATGACCGCGCCCAGCGATGAAGCCTTGATCAGCGACATCGAATTGAGCATGGCAGCGGGCTTCAACGGTGCACGTCTGCATCAAAAAGTCTTTGAAGAACGCTTTCTCTATCACGCCGACCGGCTCGGTTATCTCGTCTGGGGCGAGTTTGGCGACTGGGGCTGTGGCGGTTTTGGGGCTCGCAACAATCACCAACAGCCATCAGCCACTTACATCACACAGTGGCTGGAAGCCCTTGCGCGTGACTACTCGCACCCCTCGATTGTGGGCTGGTGTCCACTCAACGAGACTTGGCAAGCTCTGAATGACCATACCACCACGTTGGATGACATCACGCTCGGCATGTTCCTGGCAACCAAAGCCATGGATACCACGCGCCCCGTGCTAGACACCTCTGGCTATTCCCATCGCGTGCTCGAAACTGACATCTACGATTGCCACGATTACAATCAAGATCCAGCCGTCTTCAAAGAAAATCATGCACACGTCGCTGAGGGCAAGCCTTATTACAACGTGCATAAGACAATTACCTCAGTTGAAACGATGCGCACGGAAACGGAGATGTGGTCGCTTCCCTACACGGGGCAACCCTTCTTTGTCAGTGAATTTGGTGGCATCCGCTGGAATCCCGACGCCGTTCCCAGTGAGGAATCCTGGGGCTATGGCAAGCCCCCGCGCACCCTTGAGGAGTTCTACACCCGCTTCGAAGATTTATGCGCGGTGCTGCTGGATGATCCCGCTATGTTCGGCTACTGTTATACGCAGTTGACCGATGTCTTTCAAGAACAAAACGGCATCTACTTCTTTGATCGAACAACAAAGTTCGACCTGGAGCGCATCCGCGCAGCCCAAGTGCGTCCCGCCGCCATCGAGCTGGGCGAGCTAGAAGCAACCGAACTTGGTACCTTAGGAGCCATTGGGATTAACGAACAAGAGGCAATGGCTCTAGTGTCCTGTCAATCGTCATGTGACAGAAAAGGTTTCGGATATAAAGCC
>JBBQIG010000382.1:0-5707 GCA_038324715.1 Anaerolineae bacterium
CGAGTGAATATTCAAGATTCTTCTGTGCTGGTCTAGCCAAAGCAAAAGCGGCGAGCAATTTGCCCGCCGCTAGATAAATCATCAGTAACTTTTCTGTGATCTTGTTTGGCGCTCTTAGCGTGTCGTCTTCTGATAGATTAAGTAGAAGGAAGTATGAATACCCCAGGCTCTACGGTCAATATCACCCATGCCTGCGCCTTGCAAGATTTCGCTGGGCAATCCTTCTACCTTAACGTTATACGCACTGCCCGCCGCATACATCTGGTAGTTGAAGCCATAGTCGGGGGGCGCTTTGTCTTCCACGCCACTGGTGTAGCTGCCATCACCCCACCAAACGGTTACGGGATGACCGACAATGCGCGCGCCATTTTCATCTAGCACTTCAACATAAATGTGATGCTTGCCACCAGATTGTTGCTCATCGGCCCAACGTGCCTCAATTAAGCGCCAATATTGCTGTCCTGGCTCAACTTGTGCTGGCGCAACGTTAACGCCAAGTTGATCAAGCCGTCCGTCCCAAGCCACTGGCTTGAGCTGGGCAACTTCCGCCACTTTGGGTGCTTCGGGTGCCGGTGCGGCAGGCTCAGGAATAAATTGCTGAATAAAGGGTGCTGCTGTTGGCGCTGTCGTTGCCGTAGGTTCAGGCGTAGAGGTTGCCGTGGGCAGTGGTGTGCCGGTTGGAATGGGCGTAAAGGTAGGCCCAGGTGTGTAGGTGGGCGTGGCGGGCACTGCTTTGTCAGCCATTGCCAATGCCTCTGCCAGATTTTTATCCTTGCTTGCCAGTTCATAACTGCCGACTGCATAGACGGCGTTGATTGCACTGAGAAGGTTGGATCGGGTGCTGGTTAACTCTGCGCCGCGTGCAACGCTTGTGCCTTGGAGCAGGCTCAACAAGGAGAGCGGTGCAACCACAAAGACAACACAGATAATGAGCAGAATGAGACCGGCTAGCTGTACGCGCTGCAAGATATTCAGGCTGCTAAACCAACTGCCAAAGCCCTTGGGTTGGGGTGCCTGTGGGTTGTTGTACTGGGTCTCCATAGAGGCCGCGGCGCGGCGACGACGAGAGGGAACATTCCCTGCTACCGTGGGGCCAACGGATGGGGCATAGCTATAGTTGCTATCATCTGGCTCATATTCAAAGCCATCGGCGTCGGTTTCATAGACACCCACACTTGCGCCGCTTTCAGCTTGGCTTTGGCCGAGCCGCTGGCTCAAGATGCGACTCATGCTGATGGCTAAACCTGGATAGCGGTTCATCAGCATGTCAAAATCTTGCTTGCTGAGTGTCCATACATCGACATCAGTTTCAGCCGTGGCACTTGTGTTGTGGGGCTGGTTGGCAAGCAAAGCACGTTCACCAAAGGCTTCACCGCCACTGAGTATCCAACTCCCTGCATTCAAGGACTGCATTCGTACTTGGCCCTTTTCCAGCAGATAGAGCATTTCGGCTGGGGTGGACGCACGGAAGATCTGCTCACCCGCGCGATAGCGCATGGGGTGGAGATGGTCTACAATTTGTTTGAGTTCTGCTGCACCTAACTCTGAAAGTAGGTCGAATTGGCGGAAACGTTCTTCGCCCTGGCTTTTTTCTTGGAGTGCCAAACGTGCTGCAAGACCTTGGCTCAATGCTTTGCCCAGATCTGGATGTTGCGCGGCGAGGGCATCTAGATCACTCTTGTAGAGAATCCACAGGTTGGTGTTGCGGATGGCAGTGGCATCTTCGGTACGAATTTGCCCGGTGAGCATGCTGGCATCCCCAAAGAAGCCGCCATTGCTGACGCGCTCCAATTCCTCAACGACTCCACTCTTGTTTTCGGCTGTGAGTTCTACTTCGCCATTTTCAATGAAGAAGAGCGCATCCCCTACATCCCCCATCATATAGACGCGTTCACCCGCAGGTGCGTGTTGCAACACCATCCGTTGTGCAACAGCCTGCATGGATTGTGGTGAGGCGTCGGCAAAGAGGGGTAGGTTTCCCAGTCGTAGGACGGCTTGTGATTGATCTGCCTTGCTCAGGCGGATGCGCGTTGCACGCGCGAGTGTACGCCGTAAGCCTGGGTGTTGCTGGCTGATGGCAATAAAATCTTCGGCAGAGAGTGCCCACAACACTGAATCTTGGGTTGCGACAGCATTCTGCGAATAGGGTTTGCCTGTGAGCAGCGCCAACCCACCAAAGATATTGCCAGAAGAGAGGGTTTGCCCCCGTTCGCCACTCAGTTCACTTTCCGCACTTAATTCAACTGCCCCACTCTCTACCACAAAGAGACCCAAGGGGGCATCTCCGGCGCGATAGATGGCGTCTCTGGCTTTGACCTCACGCGGGTGCAAGCGTGCGGCAATTGCACGGAATGTATGTGCAGGTAAGCCTGCCAGCTCTGGGACTTTGGAGATGCGCTGGACCAGATAGTCTTCCATCTGGGCCAAGAGTCCCCCAAAATTGCGACCCAGCTTCAACCCAATCGATGGTTGCTGCAGGATGATGTCGCGCAAACGCCGGTCGGTCAATTGCCAGAAATGAACTTCTGAGAGGGCGACGGCATTTACATCTTGGGGCGCGTTGCGAAATAGACCTGCATCTCCCAGAAGGCTGCCTGGTCCCAACGTCGCCAGATTTGCACCACTGTGGGTTGTCAGACTGACAAACCCCTGGCCGATTAAATACATCGCTTCGCTGCGTTCATCGGCCTTAAGCAACACGCTCTGTGGTGCGCTTTGGCCTTCGATGAAACCAGCAGCCAGGAGTTCACGTTCGCTTTCAGTTAACCCGGCAAATTGCGGCGCAAACTTTATCAATTCGTTCTTCACGAATCCTCCTTGCCGTCCGTAGTCAGTTTCAATGTCGGGATTGGCAGGTGCTTGCCGCCGTTCCAAGAACAGTGGGCGCAATGTAGTCGCCCTTGTTTATGAGGAACCATGCTATAAGTTCCCATCCTCATATCTTACACAATTTTCTTGCGCTCTACCTGACGGCTTGATGACAAAACGCATGTTATGGGGTCAGACTAGCTCGCCAGTTCCCACCGTTTTGACTCTTTTGAACACTCTTTTGCTGCCAGCCGATGAGCGCTGCGCGGCGAGCGTTACCAGGTAAGCAACTTGTAATACAAGTTAATATTTGCGTTGAAAAGTAACTGTCCAGCTATGATGTCCCCAACAACCCGCTGAGTAGTTGAAGCGATCACAACTTGCTTTATCGGTGCAATATTGAGCCCCAATCAGAATGTCATGGGGAATCTCGGGTGAGTGAGTGGTCATTCCCTCGGCTGAATCGCTGGTGACTTCGCGGCCATCCGCATCGCGAATTACCCTAACCCCTTGCCCTGACCCCAATACGAACTCAACTTTGCCATCACCCTTACCCTGAGCGCCCGTAACAAAGATTTCTTGTGCGCCATAAATAGCTTGCACTGCCACCCCGTTGAGCCTGTTGCCGTTGGCATCTAAAACATTGACATGCAATTCACGTTTTTCGCCACAGATGACACTGTCACCGCTCAGTCGCCCACCCGTTTCGACGACATTCCACAAGCGGCGTTCGGTCATGACGAAATCATTGCCATCAACTACGGGTGCTGGTTGTTCTTCAGCAGGTTGTTCCGGTGCTGCTTCTGCTGGTTGTTCTGCAGGCGGTTGCTCCGCTGCAGGTGCTTGGGTTGGCGCTACAGCAACAGGGGCTGGTGTTGGCGTGGGGGGAGCCGCCGGGATGTTGGTCGCGATTGCAATTGTGGAGGTGTCGCCCATGGTTTGGACAAGAGGGGCATAGACCCACCCTGTCTGACCCGAAGGTAGCGTGATCTCCCACCAATCACCCTGTGGATTCTTTGCTGTAATACCCGCTTGTTGCCCACTTGTGATTGCGCCGACAAGTGGATAGTCAGTTCCAGGGCCACTGCGCACATTCAAAGATTGAGACGCTTGAATCTGCGGTTTGGATATGGGTGTTGGGGGCGCAGCTTCTGAAGTGGTCACCGCTGCAGCTTCATCTAGTGCTTCTGCCGAGGTTTCAGATGAAGCCGTATCAGGAGCCTCTTCGGTTGGCACCAGGGCAACAACTGCCACGGTTGGTGGTGCAGCCGGTGCAGCCACTTCTGCTGCGGGGCTTTGTTCAGCGCTGGTTACAGGCTCAATCGATTGCACCACAGACCCCCCAATCGGTTCAAGAGTGGGCGCGGCGACATTGGCTAGCAATCCATGCTGCATTGCGTAGTCCATCAATTTTCCTGATTGAAGCCCTAATGCTAGGGACAGGTGTACCAATGAAGCTGTTTCTGGCGAATCAGGCTCACTGCTTGTGCGATCTTCTGCCAAAAAGATCAAAAATTGAGTCGGATTGGCGGCTTCCAGTGCGTCTAGCTGTGCACGGGCGTCGCCTAAATTCCCACTCTGTTCATAATCTTGGGCAATGCGGATTGTCTCCGCAGTCAGATCGTCATTGCTCGCGCCTTCTTCTGGGCCACAACCCACCAAGAGGACAGTGCACAATAACAAAAGCAGACCGAGCCGCATGGACACCAGCCTCCATCTGTTCCGCAGTCTTTGGTTGTGGTGGGTGAGAGAGGTAGAAGTCGGAACGTTGTGGATAGATACGTAGTTTACAAAGGTATTTGTAAGAATATGTTGTTCGGACATTTGTTTTGGTTTGGCCAGTTTAGGCCAACGAAAATGGCCCCGTGGCATTG
Organism: Anaerolineae bacterium; assembly: GCA_038324715.1. Lineage (GTDB taxonomy): Bacteria > Chloroflexota > Anaerolineae > Caldilineales > Caldilineaceae > QEUY01. Next base: position 4,683 of record JBBQIG010000382.1, read on the forward strand.
CCACCCAGTCTGTCACTAACTTTTCTCTGCGATTTTCACTGAGGTATAATAACCTAAATGAATGTGCTTTTGCTGTGCGGCCTTTTATTTTAACTACTTGATTTTAATACTTGGTCATCTTGTAATGTATCAGGCCGCAACAACTCAGCTAGGAAAGTATTGTGCCGAAGGTGGGAGTCGAACCCACACGGATTTCTCCACACGATTTTGAGTCGTGCGCGTCTGCCGGTTCCGCCACTTCGGCTAATGTGTGGCTGCTTTGTTGGCACAGTATACTGTTAGAGTGCATAATCGTCAAAATGCTAAGACCTTTTCTGACTTTAGGATTGTAATAACTTGTCTTTTTCGGGCCCGCGTTCTCCAACACCGATGTCATTACCTCCGTCCACACCTGCTGATGAGCAAGATGCCATTGCTCAAGCACTGGCTGGGGATGTTGATGCATTCAATCACCTTGTCGTTAAATATCAACGGCTTGCGTACAGTGTTGCCTACCGCATGTTGCAAAACCAAGAGGCGGCTGGTGATGCTGTGCAAGATAGTTTCCTCAAAGCTTACCGCGCCTTAAGTGGCTTCAAGGGCGGTTTGTTCAAAAGTTGGCTGCTGCGTATTGTGGTGAATACCTGTTACGACGTGCTGCGTGTGCAACAGCGGTACATCAGTGAATCAATTGACGACGAGCCAAACGGGGAGAATGAAGAATCCCGCGTGGCGCGCCAACTTGTTGACAGCCACGAATCTCCCGACGCCTATGTAGAGCGCATGGAACTAAGTAGCTATATCGAATTAGGAATTCGCAATTTGCCACCCGACCAGCGCCTTGTGCTAACGCTGTGCGATGTGCATGGCTATTCGTATGAGGAGATTTCCGAGATTACTGGTTATCCAATGGGAACCGTGAAATCGCGAATCAGCCGCGCGCGTACGAAATTACGTGACTACCTATTAGAACACCCGGAACTATTGCCGACTAGCTTCCGTCCTAGAATATAGATAGTTATTGTGCCTAATCTTAAATCTTGATA